>PLIQ01000605.1 GCA_003140115.1 Actinomycetota bacterium
CGGGCCGTGGTTCCCGCCCCCGCCCACCCAGGGGGCTGACCGGCGCTGGCGCGTGATTCCTGCCGGTAGCATGCATGCCGACATAGGCCGAACCCCTCTGAACACCGGAGCCGCCGTCATGACTCCCGACACCAGCGTCTCCGCGGATCTCCTCGGGCTCTTCCCGCCCGGCTCGCGTGTGGACTCCGACGGCGAGCTAGTAGTCGGCGGCTGCCGCCTGGCCGACCTGGCCGCCACCTGGGGCACCCCGCTGTTCGTTGTGGACGAAGGGGCCGTCCGCGCCCAGGTCCGCCGGTTCGGGCGGGCCCTNNATGTACCGGCTGATGGCCTCCGAAGGCATCGGCGTCGACGTGGCCGGACCGGGTGAGCTGGCCATGGCGCTGGCCGGCGGGGTTGACCCCGCGCTTATCATCATGCACGGCAACGCCAAGACCCCAGAAGAATTGCAGATGGCGGTCGGCGCCGGGGTCGGCCTGATCGTGATCGACAACGACGACGACATCGACCGGCTGGAGGACCTGGTCACCTCTGAGCAGCCGGTCTTGGTCCGGGTGATTCCCGGCGTCCGGCCCGATACCCACGAGGCAGTGGCCACCGGCCAGGCCGGGTCTAAGTTCGGCCTGCCGATACCGGCCGCCCGGGCCGCCATCGCCCGGCTGCGCCACAGCGACAAGCTGCGCCTCGACGGCGTGCACATGCACATCGGTTCGCAGATCCTGTCACCTGAACCGTATGCCCCGGCGATCGAGGCCATCGCCGGGCTGGGCGAGTTCGCTGTCTACGACCTGGGCGGAGGCCTCGGGGCCCGCTACACCTACAGCGATGACCCGCCGGGCCCCGAGGACTGGATCGAGGCTCTGGTGGTCACCGCACGCAAGCATCTCCCGCAGGACGCGCAGATCATTATCGAGCCGGGCCGCAGCCTGGTCGCCCCGTTCGGGGTAACGCTGTACCGCGTGGTGTCCGTGAAAGGCGACGATCCACGCTTCGTGGCAGTCGACGGCGGCATGGCCGACAACATGGAGGTAGCACTATACGGCCAGCGGTTCGAGGCCACGGTGACCAGCCGCGTCGGCGGAGGTGGCCGCGTGGACCTGGTCGGACGGCACTGCGAATCCGGCGACCGGCTGATCAGCGGTGCCCCGCTGCGTGATCCCCGGCCCGGCGATCTCGTGGCTGTGGCGGTGACCGGCGCCTATTGCTACTCTCTGGCCAGCAACTACAACGGCGCCATGCGCCCCCCCGTTGTGTTCTGTGAGGACGGCCGGACGCGCCTTGTGGTCCGGCGAGAAACCATCGCCGATTTTCTCTCGCGCGATGTCACGGGGCCTTGAGGCACCGGGCGAGCTGGCTGGCGTAAAACGTCCAGCTGACGGGCGGTGAGCTGGCCGGGGGCGTGGTCAGGCACGTGCGGGTCGGTGGTCATGGGGCTAGGGCCAGGGGCGGGTGCGTCGAAGTCGGAGCCCAGGCGCAGGCTGGCAGCGTACTGTTGCGCGACACTATGGACCGCGAGGGGCCGGTGCTCCGGTTCACCCCCGGGGCGCGTCGAGGCGGTTCGCTGACCTAGTGAGGTCGGGCGCTCGTTAGGTGGGTCCGGGTGATGGCGGCCAGCGGCCGCCGCAGAACCCGCCGGTCAGCTCTCCGTGTCGGCAGGAAGCAGGATGAAAGCGTTCCCGTACAGTGGGCGCATCGGCCGGAAGTCCCGTTCATCNNCGGTCAGGCCGAGCTTGAGATCCGCGTACCGGTCGATGAGTCCCATAGCTGCGAGGATGTCGTCTGGGCCGAACTCGGCGAGCGCGTAAGCTCCATTGGCCACGTCTTCGAGAACCTCGCGTTCCACCCGCTGGCCAAGACGCTCCGAGACCAGGTAATCCAGCTCGGCGAGCACGAACGGCGACAGGATGAAGGGGCCAGGATCGGACTCTAGCGCTTGCCTGACGGCTGGATGTTCGTCGGCCGATTCATCCTTGAAGGCGAACATGCCGCTGGTGTCAAGGATGATCAATGGTCGCCGAATCCGCGGGCCAGGAGCTCATCGACTCGCCTGGCGGCGGTGGGATCGCCGCTTCGGCCGCCTCCTGGCCGCGGCCGGGGGCGCTCGCTCCCAGCGGCTTCCGCCGACGACGGGATGATAGTTGCGATCACGCGGCCATGCTCCGTTATTTCCAGCACGTCGCCGTTCTTGACCCTGGCCAGGTACTGGCTGGTGTGGTGGCTCAGCTCCCGGACTCCGACTCTCATGCACTGATGTTACCACATGTGTTATCACAAACGCAGGGCTAAGACTGCTCGATGGCCGCGTCCGGGTAGGCCTCTACGTAGTTCTCGCCGGTCCAGCCGTGGTAGGTGACTTCTCGCGCGTCGAAGTCAGCGACGTAGCGGATGACTCCTGCGCGCCAGGCCGCGCCGAGAAACTCGGCGAAGGTGCTCATCCCGGCCTGGTCGGCCCGGAGCGTGCGGATCAGGGCGTCCCGGTCGAACGGGGGTACGTCGAGAGAGCCGGTGGCGATGGGTGTCCCTTGCTGGACGACGGCGCCGAGGTCGGTGACGTAGAGGCTCTGGGCGGCGGGCAAGAACCACTCGTTGCGGTGCACGCCCGCCTGGTGCAGTACTTTGGCCAGCACGGGGAATCCCCCGGCCTTCGGCCGGATGGATATGGCATGGGCCTGCGCTGACTGGAGGTTCTCGATCGCGGTGGTCATGATTCCTTCTCCTTCTTATCNNTCCCGAAGAACGCCTCGTCGTTGTGGTCCGCGATCTCGGCCAGCATCGGCACGAGCGCGGCGGCGGGCGGGGTCAGCGCGAGCAGGACGCGTCGCCGTGAGGCCGGGTCGGCGAACCGGGCCACGAGCCCCTTCTCGGCCAGGCGGTCCACCAGGCGGGACACGGCCGGGACGTCGGTCTCGATGAACCGCGCGACCTCGGTCACTGTCTCCCCCTCGCCGCGGTAGAGGGTGACCAGCACGTTCCACTGCGCGACGGTCACCCCATGCGCGGCGAGTTTCCGCTCGAAGCTGAGGTGGACTTCATCGGAGAGCCGCCGCAGCCAGTAGCCCACATGGTCGCGAAGGCCAGACGCCGGTCCGCTCATGACAATAATTATGTCACAACAACTGTTGTCATGACAAGCGAAGACCGGGCCGCCGGGGTTATCGCCAACGTGGCCTCGTGGATGCTGACCGACACGACCGGATCACTTCGGCCCGTCACCCATCTCCGGGTGACGGGCCGCCCCGCGCATGCGAGATTTTCATAACGCCGAACGGGCCGTGGTTCCCGCCCCCGCCCACCCAGGGGGCTGACCGGCGCTGGCGCGTGATTCCTGCTCGGCCCGGACAGCCGCCAGTTCGCGCTGGACGTCGCCGCGGATGGGGGCGTCGGGTGCCCAGGGCCTTGAGGCACCGGGCGAGCTGGCTGGCGTACAGGTCCAGCTGACGGCCGGTGAGCTGACCGGGGTCGTGGTCAGGCATGGGCGGCCAGCCTGGTCCGGTCGTCCTGCTCGGCCATCACGTCATCGAGCCTGGCCTGCAGGTCGCTCCGCGCCGACGGCACGGGGTCCATCCCGTCGCAGGACGCGATGGCGAGTTCCAGCTGGCGGCGGTGCTCGCTCAGCTCGGACGTGGTGAGCGCGTACAGGGGATGCTTAGGCGGCTCGACGGCTGGCGGGTCGGTGGTCATGGGGCCCCTGCCGGCGGAAGGAAGCCAGCCTCCCGCCCGTATGCATGCATGATTTCATGAGACCGAACGGGCATCGGTGGCGATCAACCTGCGTCAGGAAACCTCATCGAGGTTAGGTTTCCGGCTTCCCCTGGGAAGCGCCCCACGAGTCCGGCACGCTGCTGTAGTGATTGCCGCTGTAGACCGCGATCTCCGAGGCCAGGGACGAGCTCGACAAGCCGATGCCCTGCTTCAGGGCCGCCACGATGTCGACGTAGTTGGAGCGGTGCAGATAGGCCACGATCGCCCCGATACCGTCGTTGACGGTCGGGTATGAGTACAGAAAATAGCCGTTGCCCTCGTTCTGGATCGGCGTTCCCCCGTAGCCCGGTTGACTGACGTTGATGGGATTGTTGGCGCCGACGATGCCGTAGGGCGGCGAGCCGGCCTCATTTTGCATCCAGTAGCCCATCGACTCGATGTTCGCAGTGGTCAGCGGAGCGCCGAACGCCCGCAGGATCGCCTCGGACCACGCCAGCTCGTTAGCGCCGCGGGGCGTCTGGTACTCGGCTGTGGGCGTCGGCACCAGGACCGGGCTCGATGGGGTGGCGGTAGGCCGCGCGGTCCGGCGGACGGGCGGCTGCGCCGCCGGGGACGTGACGGGGGACCGGCTCGGTGCTGACGTCGGCGAACGGGAAGCGAGCGGGCTGAAGCTGGCGGCGGGAGGAGCGGAGCTGGCGGTGGCAGGAGCGAAGCTGGACGGTGCGACGCTGGGCTGCCTCGCGAACGGAGCAGCGGCTCGCGGCTCCTTGGTCGTCTGGGCGGAGAGGTTCAGGGCACCAATACCAACCGCGATGGCGACGCCGAGCAGGGCCGCCGAACCCAGGGCGACGATCAACCGGAACGACCCGGGCAGGCGGCTTACCCGCGCCCTTGGCCGAGCGCGGGATCCACGTGGCCGGCCCGAGGTACGCCGTCCACCGGGCGAGCGCTTGAGCACCGCTAGCGTTCCAGGTGGGGGGCCACATCGGCGGCGGCGCAGATCGCCGTGACCGTCTCGCCCCAATCTCGGGGATCCGCGAATCGCTGGCCGGTCATCTGGATGGCTTCCATGATCCCGGACTTCAGCATGGCCGGATCGCCGGGCTCCACGAATACCGCGCCCCGGTAGCCGTCCGCCGCTTCGGGCAAGCCGCCGACCCGGGTCACGACAACCGGCAGCCCCCAGCTCATCGCGACGTGCAAGATGCCACTGCTCGATGAGCGGCGGTACGGGAGAACCACCACGTCCGCGTGCGCGAAGGCGGCCGCTACCACTTCGTCGGGGACGTATTCGTTCACGAAGGTGATCCGGTCCGAATACGGGCTGGTCTCGATCAGGCGGGCCGGCTCAGTGCAACCTTCCCAGGTCTCCCCGACCACGGTGAGCCACAGGCCGGCTGCTTCCTCCTCGGATAGTTCATTGAAGACCCCGAGCAAGTCCTCCAGGCCTTTATAGGGCCGAATGAGGCCGAAGAAAAGCAAGTTGACGACCTCCGGCCGGGGCGCCGCCCGAACCGCGGAGACTGCTGCCTCGCTGGCCACAGTGCCTTCCACCGCGCTGTGCCGGTATTGATCGTACGGGCCATGGGCCGCGACGGCGACGCGCATATTCAGGGATCCGTAACCGGACTCGAGCATCCGCCAGTCCGATTTTGAGTGAACCACGCATCCGCGCGAGAGCCGGAGCAGCATGCGCAGACCCCATTGGGCGTAATGCCGGGCGACGGGCAGGCCGGCTTCGCCGGGATCCTGCAATTCGTGCAACTCGATGATGACACTTATTCCGAAGGCGCGAGCCGCAATGGCCAGCACCAGGTAGGTATGCAGGGCAGCAGCCGTCCACCACTCCAGCACGAGTATCCCGGGCCGCCGGGCCCGCAGGAAGCGCAGCGCCCGGGCCAGCGAGCGTCCCCACCACCAGTCGATGCCGTTGTAGACCGAGACATTCGCGCGGAACGTCATGCGTGCGCGCTCGAGGCCGACTCGCTGCCTGCCTGGGTACAGGCGCCGGGGCAGCAGGCGCCGCAACTGAATGACGCTGGTTTCGTGGCTCTCAGCCACGGCGTTGGCCAATCGGCATGTGTAATAGCTGATACCCGACGTGAAGGTCCAGCCCGGGCCGACGAGGCAGATCGGGATACCGGAGTCTGGCCCGGAGGACACCTGTCTGCTGCCGGTGTCTGCCCATTCCTCGCGCGGCGTGATACTAGGTTCGCTGATCGTCATGCGGCATCTACACGCCTCGGAAAGAGCGGATGCTCGGGCGGGACCAGTGCGGTGTCGTAACCCCGATCGTCTTGGCGCCGGGGACTCCTCAGGCCGGCTGGCCTGCGCCGCATTCGTACGTGAAGGAGGATCCGAACGCACGCCATGGCCGTACACCAGGACACTTTCTCGCCCGGCGGGTGCTGACGGCTGGAATAGCTTACGGGAACCTCGAACGGCCGGATTCCGTGCTTTAGCAGCAGCGCGGTCAGCTCAGTGTCGAAACCGCGTCCTGGTTCTCGCAGACTCAGGTCGTTGAGCATCGCGACGGGCATCAGCCGCAGGCGCGCGTGAAGGTCGCTGACGCACGCGTCGAAGAGGACGTTGGCCAGCCAGGTGAGGAGACGGTTGCCCCTGGCATACCGGTGCGACTGGCGCACGGTGTTGTACCCGGACAGCAGGGTCCCGTAGACCACGCGGCAGCGGTCCGCCAGCACAGGCGCCAGGATCCGCGGGATGTCCTCCGCCGAATAGCCCAGGCCTGCATCAAAGAGCAGTACATAAGAGCCGGTCGCAAGCCGAGCGGCGGAGAGCAGCGCCGCCCCTCGGCCCTGATTCATCTCATGCCGGTACGTGATCAGGCGAGCATCATCGATCCGGGAGAGCAGCTTATGCGTGCCGTCTGTGCTGCCGTCATCGACGACTATCAACTCTATAGAGCACGGATAATCGACCTTCAGCACCGCCCTGATTGCTTGAGCGATAGTCGCTTCGGCATTGTACGCGGCCATGAGAATTGACAGCTTAAATGGCAGGGAATTCCCGGTGAGTCCTAGGTAGCGGCTGACCGGTCCGATGTCCACAGCAGTCGGCGACGCCTGGACGGCTATCGGGCCCGGCAGGCTCCGTGCTGCCACGCCGGGCAGAGTCCCCACCGGGAGCAGGGTCTGCTCCCGCGGTTGGGTTACAGCCATCGTCCCCCCCTCTACGCTCCGCATCCGACACGTGCCGCTACAGCGCGCAACTTGTGACACTGCAGACTGGATTGGCATATTTTGCTACTGATGTGAGACGCCGGAAGCTCACTGCGGGATTACATGAGAAATGAGTTTTAGTCGCCTTACACGGATTTGAGCCATAACGTGAACTAGAAAAAAGTTTCTAGTTACTCATTTACGCGGCGACTTCCGGGGTCCGCTATTGACTCTTCCGGCCTGCCGCTGACGTGGATTCGCAGATGTGGTTTAGATCACGCTGATTGGCGGGGCGCTGGCCTCGATGATGATCGTTTCCCGCGATCATGAAGCGGCTAGCAAGGCAGCGATTTCACTGGCACCGGACGCGATCCGGTAACTTGTAATCTCTTGTTAACGCGCCTGTCACTGACCTGTAATAGGTCGTGTGCAGGGCTCTTATATAGCCCGGTCCGGCCGTCAGCAGCCATCTTTGAAAGGGCGCGCCAGTATAAAGCGGGGTAGCTTACTTCGTCGGGCCTGCCGGCGGCCAGCTAACCAGATAAGATCTTCGCCTACGTGCCAGGGACCAGATGACCGAGAGGGTTGGATGAGTAACAGGACGCGGTTGTTCGGCCTTCCTCGGATCTCTCCCGCACCGTCGGACGAACTCGTGTCCGCTCCCGTACCGCCGGANNTTTCCCGCGTCGCCCGGCGAGTTCGCGACCGCCCCCGGGCGGTCGGCCGATCGCGCGAGTTCTCCCCGCTCAGCCCGTCGTGACCGGACTTTCCGGCTTACCGTGCCTGGCCCGCGGAGATCCGTCCCGCACCTGCGGTGGTGGCTGGCTCTCGGGATCGCCGTGGTGGCCGGACTGGCTTTGTTCATTGCTACCACGGGGAAGCCGGGCAATCGNNTGGCGCGGTCGTCCGCTGGACGTCGTCGATGCCTGGTCGGCCCGGGCTACGTGGGCGCAGATCGACGATCCGACCTGGCTCTACCAGCGATGGAAGGGCGAGCCGTACACCATGGCCTTCGGTGTGCCGATGCTGCCGGAGAACGTCCAGGGAGTCTCGCTTCAAGCGTGCGCCGCCGGGACGTATAACGCGTACTGGCGCGAGTTCGGCCAGGTGATCTCGTCCTACGGTCTTGGCCACTCGATCATCCGGCTCGGGTGGGAGTTCAACGGCAATTGGTACGTCTGGCAGGCGACCAACCCCGCGACGTGGGCACAGTGCTGGCAGCAGATCGTCATCTCCGCGCGCTCTACCGCCCCGGACCTGCAATGGGACTGGGACGTCAACCGCGGAGTGTCTGCCGGGCTGGCTAACCCCGTACTCGCGTATCCAGGAAACGCCTACGTCAGCATGATCGGGGTCGACAACTACGACTCGTGGCCGCCAGCAACGACCGCCGCTGGCTGGCAGACTCAGCTCAACGGCCCCCAGGGACTTAACTATTGGCTCAGCTTCGCGAAGGCTCACCACAAGCTGCTGTCCGTACCAGAATGGGGAAGCGTAGCGACCGGTACGAAGGCCGGCGACGACGACCCCCGGTACGTCAACGACATGCGGGCATTCTTCGCCGCGAATGCTTCAGCTATAGCGTTCGAGTGCAACTTTCAAGGCACGTCGGCCACCACCGCGGGCAGCTACGGCGCAGGCACTCCCATACCGAAGGCATCGGCTGCCTACAAGGCAGCTTTCTGATCGCGGCGCCGTGCGCCAGTCCATAACAAGCCCGGTTCCATAAGAAGCTGAGACGCGAGGTAGCTCGCTTAACTGCCGCACGCGCAAGGCCCTGGGCGCGCCGTACGGCCCGCCGCCCGGAAGCGGGCATCGCGGCCCACACCAGCAGCTGGCGCCCGGCGGCGCTGCGGGCGAGCCGGCCGAGACCCGATGACCGCGCCGTGGCCGCCCAGTGCTGGGCCATCTTCGCATCGCTGCCGTACTTAAGGGCCAGCAGGGCCGGCCGGACGTACGCTTCCGCGGCCGGATACCTGCGCAGCCTGGGGGCCTGAGCCGCGAGCAGCTTATCGAGGACGGCCTCGCCCGTGGTGGTGTCACGGGTCATCGCGCCAGCCCGCAGCCGCCGGTCCACCAGGAAATACCTGCTTCCCCACGAAACCGGAGTCTTGGAATGTTCTGCTATGCGCAGCCACATGTCCAGATCTTCAGCCCAGGGCAGGCTCTCGTCGAAGTCCCCGGCGTCGGCGAAACATGAAGCGCGTACGAGTACTGCGCTCCCGTTTCCGGCGGGATTATTTCTGACCAGGAAATCATCGAAGTCATAGCTTCCCGCGCGCTGCCAGTGAATCTTGACCAGCATCCCGTTATCCAGGATTGATCGGGTGCGGCAGAACACCATTCCGACTTCTGGCGGCAGCGACTCGATGAGACTCACCTGTCGCTCCAAGAATTTAGGCCGCCACCTGTCATCGCCATCGAGCAGGGCGATGTACTTACCTCTCGCCTCGCGGATCCCGGTATTTCTTGCGGCCGGCACGCCGCTATGGACAATCTGTATCAACCGCAATCTAGGATCATCGCCGCCGTGTACCTTGACCAGCTTAGCCGTATCGTCGGTTGAACCATCGTCCACCACCAGGTATTCAAAATCAGCGAATGTCTGGCGCAAGACCGAATCCACGGCTTCGCCGATGTACCTGCCTACGTCGTAGGCAGGAGTGACGACGGTTACCAGCGGAATCGCGGCGCTGGCGTCTCCGGTCATGCTTCTACCACCTGTCGTTCGCGCGGTCAGGGTCCCGCTATCGTGGCCGGGGGTTCGGAGTCTTGGGCGCCCAGCCCCGCCGGTCGGGCCAGTGGCGCATGGTCGGCGGCGGCAAGCCGGCCGGTATCCCCGGGATCGGGTGATCCGGTCCGATGGTTGTCGCCAGCGACAGCAGTACGGCCAGGCCCGCTTCCTGTTGAGCTTTCTTGCTCCGGTACATGGCCTGGTCGTCGTTCACGACCATGGCCGCCGGAGCGCCGGTCCGCCGTCTTGCTGCTGCCGCCCTCTCGTCCGGGACGCGGTACATCGGGCGGTTGGCCTCCGGATCATCAGCCATCGACGTGGCCCGCACTTGCGTGGCAACAGGACCCGCGCTGGCGTCGTCGTCGGCGGCCCGTCGATGGCGCCCGCGCGCGATCGCAGCCTTCACGACGGCAGGCGTGGTGGCGATTCCCTCGACGATCGCTACCGCGAGCAAGGCGACTGACAGGCCGATAAGTCCGTGCAGCACGCCACCCAGCGCGGCCGCGCCTACCTCGATGACGGCGAATGTCGTCAAAACCGCAGCGGCGCGGTTCACCCTCCCGACAGCGCGGCAGACGGCTATGTAGTGGACCTTCGGAATGCTGGGCAGATAACCGAGAGCCAGCAGCACCAGGGGGAGGGTAGCGACGCGCGCGTAGCCCGGGCCGAACAGGCTCAGGGCCAGATGCGCGCCGAGACCCAGCGCCACCGACCCGGGCAGCCCGAGCAGGACCGACACCCCCAGGGTAAAGCGGAGCTTGCGGGCGATCACCTGTGGATCGGCCGATGCCACCGCGAACAGGACGGTTGACAGGTGCTGGGGGATTATATAGACGAAGCCGCTTAGCATCCAGGCGGCATAAAAAGCGGCGTTAGCGGATGGCGATACAATAACTGTGACCAGTACCGGGATCAACGAATACGGAACTGCTATCGCGAGATTTAGCCAGTTATGCGCGAGTGCGGTTCGTCCGAGTCCGCGCAGCACCCCCCAGTCGGGCCTGCACAGGACGGCTGCACCGGTGCGCCGCAGCTGAATCGCCGCCGCGGCCAGCGACAGCGCCATGCCAGCTGCCCAGGAAAGAATAATCCCGGCGCCGAACTGATCATGTAGTACTACCGCGGTAACCGGCAATACCAGGAGCTTGGCTAGCGAGAAGACAAAATTGCGGAACAGCTGAACGCCGCCTCGCAGGACGCCGATGGTGGCCTGATCGAATACCAAACCTACGGCCATCAGCACGACGCTGACCGTAACCAGCAACGCGCGCAGCGGGTTACCGGTAATTTGGGCGAAACGCGAGCTGAGACTGGGCGATAGAGCGACAAACCCTAGGCCGAGGATTACGGATCCTAGGCCGGAGGTCAGGAGCGCGGCCGAAACCAGGCCGGCGCGTCGAGTCCGCCGCGGCAGTTCGCCGATGAGCACGGTGCCGAGGCCGAACATCCCGATCGTGCCGAGGAGCGTTACCGCGGAGACCGTAGCTGAGCCATAGCCGACGGCACGCTGGCTGAATATCCGGGCGGCGATGGCCCAGTAGGCCAAGCCCATGGCCGACGTAACGCCGGTTGTGGCCAGGAGGCTGCTAGCGTTCTTCAGTACGTCGCCGTGCTGTCGCATTGCGGCGAGCACGACGGCGGTTAGCGAGCGGCGCGTCGCCTCGGTGCCCTGCGGCGGCCCGCCAAGGTCGCGGCGGACAGCATCAGCTCGCATTCCAGTAACGCTCAATACACCCCTTCATCGGCCGGATGCGGGCGTATAAAACCGGCCAGATTAGCATGGCACCTTCGCGCCGATCGCGCGGCCCTTATCACAAAGAGGATTCAAATAGCTACTAAATGCACGCACGCGGCACGATAACGTTTCGGTTACATTGCCGCGATTCTGTGCTCTCTTCCTGCTGTCGCGACGTCCACTGGACGAACCGCCCGAAATGCAGGCATACGAATCGGACAAAACTGGCTTTAGAGGTGCAATCAAGCGCACAGCGCCCACAAGCTGCGATTGTTCGCACCGGTGCTCATGTGCGCCGCAAGAGAGGAGGGCAGGTCTAGTTCCCTATCTAGCCCTGGGACGTGTCAAGGTGAATCTTGATCAAGCGGGCTGATTGGTCTGCCCGCTGGCGGGGGAGGGTGTTCTTGCTCAATCCGCAATCGGCAGGCGAGGAAGGCGAATTCGCGGTCGCGTGTGCTCCAGACATCAAGCTGTCGATACTGATGCCCGCGTATAATGAGGAGAATACTATTACCCGGGCAGTAGCCGAGATACTAAGCATAGATTATCCTTGNNCGCATAATCATTCACCGGCACCCGGCCAATAAGGGCAAGGGTGCCGCCCTGCGTTCGGCCGCATCCTTGGCGACCGGGACTCACCTGCTCCCCTTCGATTCGGATTTGGAATACGCCGCTGAGGATATTCCGAGGATGCTCGACCCGGTGCTGAGGGGACGCTGCGACGTCGTGTACGGAGCCCGCTTGTTCGGCTGCAACACCGTCTACCAATCCTACCGGTACGCGATGGGCAACCGGCTGCTTACGTTCCTGGCTAACATCCTCTTTGACGCCAGCCTCACCGATCTTCATACCTGCCTGAAGCTGGTGCCCGCGGCCACGATGAAGGAGCTGAGCCTTCACGAAATAGGCTTTGGTCTGGACACCGAGATGACGGCACTGTTGCTGCTTCGTGGTATTCGTCCTTTCGAGGTTCCGGTTAGCTACTACAGCCGCTCGCATGCCCAGGGCAAGAAGATAACGTGGCGCGACGCGATTAAATGCGTGTGGATTCTGCTCCGGGTACGCCTGCGGGGCCCGTCGAGCCCTGGTTCTGTTAACCGCCAGATCGAAGCCAGCGACACTATCCAGCGGTCAGCTATCGCAGCGGGGTGGTCAGCCCAGATGACGACCAGGCAGTTGCCACGTGACTGACACAAGTTTCGCTCAAGAGCTGTCTCGCGCGGCCGAGGATGCACCAGGCGACAGCGATGGTTTTTCCCCGGTCATGGTCATGGAGGTCGAGCTCGCCGAACCGCTCCCGGCCGTGCCCGGCAGCGAACCGTACCGGCGTGTGTCGGTGCTAGTTCGCCTGCACACCGAGCCGGTCGGCATGTGCCTAGCACCTCTGCGCCCGGAGGGAATCACTTCTGACCAGCTTGCCGCGGCGCTCTGGGGTGAGCTTCGCGGGCCCGTCGCCGGGCGCTTCGCGGCCGCTGCGCTGCCCGCACCGTCGGCGCTGGCCGGCGACGGGCTGAAGGTCGACCCGGATGCCTGGCCCTTCCTCCAGCGTCGCTCGGCGGTGCTCGCCGACGCGCCATCGATCAGCGTCGTTGTCTGTACCCGCGATCGCCCGGCCCAGCTGGAAACGTGCCTGCGGCGTCTTGAACAGCAGGTGTACCCGCGCTTCGAGGTGGTGGTGGTGGACAACGCCCCTGTCACCGATGCCGTGCCGGCCCTGGTCGAGGCCATGGCAGGCGGATCGGTGCGGTTCCGCTATCACGCAGAATCGCGACCGGGCCTGTCCTGGGCGCGGAACGCGGGAATCGCCACCGCGGCCGGTGAGATTATCGCCTTTCTCGACGACGATGACGAGCCGGACGAACACTGGCTGGCCGGAATAGCAAGTGGCTTCACCAGAAACGGCAACATTGGCTGTGTCGCGGGGTCGATCCTGCCTGCCCGGCTCGACAACGTGGCCGAGCAGCTATTTGAGCAGCTAGGCGGACATCGTAAGGGGCACGGCTTCGCACCGGAGACCTTCTCGCGCTCAGGACCGCAGAGCCCGCTCTTCCCGTTGCCGCCGTTCGGGACCGGAGCCAATATGGCCTTCCGGCGCGAGGTACTGGACTGCATCGGAGGTTTCGACACAGCGCTGGGAGCCGGCACTCCGACCTGCGCTGGTGAAGACACGCTGGCCTTGCCGCTCACCCTGTTGTCGGGCTACGAGATCGCCTATGAGCCCGCCGCGCTGATGTGGCACCATCACCGGCCGGATATGGACAGCCTCAGTCGGCAGTTGCACGGATACAGCATCGGCCTGACTGCCTTTTACGCCGCTCTGCTCCGGCATCGTCCGGGTGTGCTGCC
This sequence comes from Actinomycetota bacterium, assembly GCA_003140115.1. The sequence continues at coordinate 13,694 of PLIQ01000605.1, forward strand.
CGGACTGCTCAAGCTGCTGCCCGCCGCCGGCCGCTATCTGAGGGGTGCGGCCACGCCGGATGACGACACCGGCGAGTTGCCGGCGGCACTGAACCGCCGGCATCTCCAGGGCATGCTCATGGGACCTGTGGCCTACGTTGGCAGCCTCCGCCAGCAGAGCCGCGCGGCCAGGCGGCGCCCCCTGTGACGGTAGTTGACAGGGCTCCGGACCGGCCGTCGGCTCGTGCGCAGCCGATGCCTCGAAGGGTGAACCACGAGGCCAGCGCGCCGGCTCCAGCGGCTCCAGTAGCTCCAGCGGCTCTGGAGTCCCGGCTCCCGGTAAGCGTCGTGACCCTCATCGCCGCGCTCGGCGTCCTCGTCGCGAGCGCCGCCTATGCCGCCGGGCGCGCGGGGTACGCCAGTTCTTCCTGGGCAGATCGGGCGTATTGGCTCGGACAGGCGCTCGTCCTGGCGCCGGCGGCGGGACGACTGCTCAGCCGGCGCCGCCTGACGCCCACCGATACCGCCACCCTGGTCGTGGTGCTCACGGTCGCTGAATATCTGCTCAAGGTATGTTACAGCCCGGCGGGATTCACATTTACCGATGAGCTCCTGCACTGGCGCAGCACCGTTAATATCCTGGACACCGGGAAACTCTTTACCGTCAATTATGGCTTGCCTATAAGTCCGCGCTACCCAGGGCTCGAGGAGGCAACTTCCGCCCTGATATCAGTTACCGGTCTCCCGGTTTTCGCCGCCGGCCTGATCATAGCCGGGACCGCGCATCTCCTGTTCATCTGTCTGCTTTACCTTACGTACCGCTGCTTGAGCCGGTCGCACCGGATCGCCGGTATCGCGATACTCGTCTACTCCTGCACGCCCACGCTGAACTCCTTCGATTCGATGTTCGTCTACGAGACACTCGCCCTTGCCTTTCTCGGACTCGCGGTGCTGGCGTCCTGGCGAACGGCTACCGGGCAATCGGGCGGAGAGCGGGCTCGCTGGTTCGTTCTCGCCGTCCTGGCGATCTTCGCGACCGTGGTCACTCACCATGTCACCAGCTACATGCTGGCGGGATCGTTGCTGCTCGTGACCGTGGCCAGCCTGCTTACCCGGGCCCGCCGCACGGCACTCATGGTGGGTGCTCTCGCCGTCATTTCGGTGGCCGCGATCACCTGCTGGGTGATCTACATCGCCCCGGGCACACTGAGCTATTTCCGCCCGACAGTCGAAGGCCTTGCGCAGGGTATAAGCGCGCTGCAGAGCGGGGGATCCTCGGGCGCCGCATCAACTTCGGCCGCACCGCGAGGCAACCAGGTGCTCGAAGGCGCCGCCATCTTGGCCATAACGGTCCTGGTACCGCTCGGCTGGTGGCAGGTGCGGAAGCATCATCGTCACCATCCGTGGATCCTGGCCATGGCCCTCGGGTCGCTCGGCTGGTTCGTCGCGCTGGCGCTCCGGGTGGGGACTCCAGACGGCCAGGAGCTTGCCGGGCGAACGGCGACGTTCGTCTACATCCCAGTGAGTCTGGTGGCCGGACTGGCCCTCATCAGGTTGGTTAACGCCGCCCTCGTACGCCGCTGGAAATCCGCGGCCATCGGCGTGGCCGCGGCGGGGATGCTTGTCCTCCTGTTCGACGGGCTAGCTAATGGCTGGCCGCCGTACTGGGAGCGGTTGCCTGGGCCGCATCAGGTCGCCGGATTCGAACGGTCGGTGGGGCCCGAGGAGATCGCGACGGCCCAGTGGACGCTGTCGGCCCTCGGGCCCGGCGGCCGCTTCGCCGCCGATATCGGCATCTATCCCCTGCTCGCGGGTTACGGCGACCAGGATCCTCTTCAGGACGTCGGTTACCTGTACACCTCAGCTACGTACACGCCGTCGATCGCACGGGACGCGCGGGCTCAGGCCGTCCAGTACGTACTTGTCGACCAGCGGCTGAGCCAGTCACTGCCGGCCTCCGGCACCTACTTCCCTGGCGATACGACCGCTAGCAACCGGCCGATACCGATCGCCGACCTCACCAAATTCAACCGCGTGCGGGGCGTGTCGCGCCTTTACGATTCCGGGGACATCGTCGTCTACAACCTGCA
>PLIQ01000376.1 GCA_003140115.1 Actinomycetota bacterium
TTGCGGCAGCTGGAGCTGAAGAAGAAGCCGTCGGTGTCGGAAACCATCGACTGGGCCCAGACCCTGCACCTGTTCGGCGCCCAGCAGGTCAGCACCGAACTGGTGGTCGACACGCTGCATGTCCTGCTGAAGCACCAGTCGGACATCGAGAAGGCGACCGCCGAGCTCACGGCGGCGCGCTGACCGGAGCGCCTCGATGGAGACGATCCTGGCCGGCTTCATCGCTGAGCTGCGGGCCATCGGCCTGCCTGTATCGGTGTCGGAGAACGTGGACGCGGCGGCGGCCCTGCGGGCCATCCCGCTCAGCGATCGCGCTCAGGTCAAGAGCGCGCTGGCCGCCACGCTGGTGAAGAACCACGATCACTACGGCGCCTTCGACGTGGCGTTCGACATCTACTTCGGCGGCCGTCAGCTCGGCTCGCTGGCGGGCGGCACCGGAAACGGCACGGGCGAACCGAAGGTGACGGGCTTCGGTTCCGGTACGGTCCTGAGCCGGCTCACCGACGATGAGCTGAGCGAACTACTGTTCCGGGCCGTGTCCCAGCGAGACGGCGGCCTGCTGCGGGCCGTGGCCGGCGAGGCGGTCGACCGTTACGCCGGCATCGAGCCCGGCCGCGTGGTGGCCGGGACGTTTTATCTCTACAAGACGCTGACCAGGCTCGACCTGGAGGTCCTGCGGCAGCGGCTGCGGGAGTCGGCCGAGGCCGACGGGCTGAGCGGCCTGGGCCGCCAGCTCGCCGAGGCCGACCAGGACGCGCGGGCCGACGCGGTCCGCGGCGAGGTCGAGGCGGAAATCCGGCGCCGGCTCATCGCTGACCGCGGCGCGGAGGCCGTCGCGGCGACGCTGCGCCGCCCGCTGCCCGAAGACGTCGAATTCCTCAACGCCTCGCGCGCGCAGCTGGCCGGGCTCAGGCAGACGGTCCGGCCGCTGGCCAGGAAGCTGGCCGCCCGGCTGGCGCACAAGCGGCGACATCGGCAGCGGGCGGCGCTGGACTTCCGGCGCACGGTCAGGAAATCCCTGGCCAGCGGCGGGGTGCCGGTCGACCTGGCCTACCGCAAGCCGCGCCCGGCCAAGCCGGAAATCATGCTGGTGGCCGACATCTCCGGGTCGGTGTCCGCGTTCGCCGGCTTCACCCTGCAGCTGGCCTACGCGATCAAGTCCGAATTCTCCCGGGTGCGCAGCTTCGTCTTCGTGGACGGGGTCGAGGAAGTCACCGCGATCCTGCAGGACGCCGCGGACATCACCACGGTGACGCATCGCCTCAACCTCGGGACCAGCGCGGTCCGGCTGGACGGGCACTCGGACTACGGCCTGGCGCTGGAGACCTTCTGGGAACGCTGGGGCGAGCAGGTCAGGAGCCGGACCAGCGTGATCATCCTGGGCGACGCGCGGAACAACTACCACGCGTCCCGGGCCTGGGTGCTGAAGGCGATCCGCCAGCGCGCCCGGCACCTGTACTGGCTCAACCCCGAGCCGGTCGCGGCCTGGGACACCGGGGACTCGGTAATGCGTGAGTACGCTCCCGAGTGCGACACCGTGGTCGAGTGCCGGAACCTGCGCCAGCTGCGGGCGTTCGTGGAGCAACTCGACTGACCCCGAGGCCGGCACGTCCGGTGTTCTGCGGCTTGAGCCACGTTCGTTCGGATAAATAGTGAATTATCTAATTATGACGTTGGGCCTGATCAGGCGGCCGTGTTGACTGGAGAGTAATTCGACGTTTAGGCTTGTATCAAATAATTTGTCAGTTCGGGCTGGGCGGACGGGTCGGGCGTGGCTGGTGGGCCGGCTGTGAGAGGGCGATCGTGCGCGACGGTGAACTGCTGCTGCCTCTGATCGAGGAGTGGGACCGCGAGCTGGTCTCGGCCGATCCGCTGGGCTTTCCTGGCTACCCCGAGGCGCTGGCGGCCGCGGGGGGCGAGTCGGTCCGGACCGGGCTGGTCGTGTCGCGGGGGGTCCGGGCGGTGCTGATCCAAAGTGACTTCGACGTGTTCGGCGGGACGATGGGGGCGGTGGCCGGGGAGAAGATCGTCCGGTCGTTCCGTCGTGCGGTTGACCGGCGGCTGCCGGTGGTGGCGGTGACGCGGACCGGCGGCGCGCGGATGCAGGAGGGCATGGCGGCGCTGATCCAGATGCCCCGGACCGCGGTGGCCGCCGATGAGCACGCCCGGGCCGGGCTGTTGTCGGCGATCGTGTACCGGTCGCCGACCACCGGGGGGGTGTTCGCGTCGTGGGCCTCGCTGCTGGACGTGCGGGCCGCCGAGCCGCGGGCCACGATTGGGTTCGCCGGGCCCCGGGTGGTGCGCGAGGTGACCGGGGAGGCCCCGCCCGCCTGGTCGCACACGGCGGAGAGCGCCTACGCCGCGGGCCTGGTCGACGCCCTGGTAAACCGGGCCGACCAGGTGGCCTGGGTGGATGCGGTCCTCGGGTCGGCCGACCGGCCGGTCACCGACGCCGACGCGGGCCGGATCCCGGCGAGCGTGCCGGTCGCCATGCCGTCGTCGGCGCAGCAGGCTATCCGGCAGGCGCGCAGCCGGTCGCGGCCGTCCGGCCTGGAGTGGGCCGCGGCGCTGTGCTCCTCCTGGGTCGAGCTGCGCGGCCAGGACCCGTGCATCCGGGCCGGGCTGGCCAAGATCATGGACGAGCGCGTGATGGTGGTGGCCATGGACCGGTACGCCGACGGCGTCGGGGCGGCCCGGCCGGGTCCGGGTGCCTACCGGCTGGCGCAGCGGGCCATCAAGCTGGCCGACCGGATCGGGCTGCCGGTGCTCACGCTGGTCGATACACCGGGTGCCGAGCCGGGACCGTTCGCCGAGCGGGACGGCATCGCGGCCGAGATCGCCGGCACGCTGGCGGCCATGGCGCGGCTACGGATGCCGAGCGTGGCCATCTGCGTGGGCGAGGGCGGCAGCGGGGGGGCCATGGCGCTGGCCCACGCCGATCGCCTGTTCATGCTGCCGAGCTCCATCTTCTCCGTCATCGCCCCGGAGGGCGCGGCCGCGATCTTGTACCGCGACGGGTCCCGGGCCGACGAGCTGGCTGAACCGCTCCGGCTGACCAGCGCCGAGCTGATCGGCCTGGGCATCGCCGACGGCGTGCTACCCGAACTGGCCGCGGACCGGACCGGCTGTCTGCAGCGGGCCGTGAACAGCGCGATCGCCGCGGCGATGCCTGGTGACCGGGACCGGCGGATCGCGAAGGCGACCAGGTCGTTCATCACCGCGGGTTCGGCCGGGCCGGCCGAGCCGGTCGCGCGCCGCTGACGGGCGGTGATCATGCCTGTCCCGCGGACCGGGTCGCTGATTGAGCTGCTGAGCCCGGTCGCGGCGGGGCCGGACCGGTATCTGGCGCAGAGCCGGATCGGGGGCGGATCGGGGCGGCTGTTCGGGGGGCAGCTCGTGGCCCAGGCGCTGCGCGCGGCTGCGTTCAGCGTCGACGCCGCCTACCTACCGCATTCGCTGCACGGCTACTTCGTCAGCGCCGGCCACTCGAGCCGGCCGGTCGACCTGCGGGTAGAGCGGGTCAGGACGGGTCGTTCGTTCGCCACCCGGCAGGTGACGGCGAGTCAGCGGGGCGTCACCATCTTCGTGCTGGCGGCCTCGTTCCACGTGGCCGAGCCGGGCGAGAGCTACCAGGTGGCGATGGCCGCGCCGGTGCCGCCGCCGGACAGCGATCAGCCGTGGGCCCCGCTGATAACCGGTCCCATCGCGGCCGAACTCGAGCTGCGCGAGTTCGCGCCCGAGCCGTGGCTGGACGACGGCGCGGCCCGGGCGGCCCGGCGGTTCTGGGTCCGTACCCGCGGGCCGCTGCCGGAGGACCCGGGGGTACACGCGGCGGTGTTCGGGTACGTGTCGGACTTCGGGGCGACGATCGCCGCGCACATCCCGATCGGCGTGCCGTTCGGCACCGGCATGCACGCCAGCCTGGACCATTCGGTCTGGTTCCACCGCCCGGTCCTGATGGACCAGTGGGTGCTGATCGACTACCGGCCGGTCTCCAATTCCGGCGCTCGCGGCCTGGTGCTCGGCACCGCGTACTCGATCGGCGGCGAGCTGCTGGCCAGCACGGCCCAGGAAGTAGTGATCCGGTCGGGCGCGCCGCGGTGAGGCGCGCCGCGGTGGGCCGCGCCGCGCCGAGGTCCTGGGTCAGCCGGTCGGTGCCTCGGCGGCGTCCTTGAGCGCGGGGCGGACGGGGGGCGCCTCGTTCCACGGGACCACGCCGAACTCCGGCGTCCCGGCCGGGAAGTGGTTCTCGTTGATCTCGGCCCAGTGGGCGTGGTTGAGCTCGTGCATGGTGAAGCATGCGTTGAGGGCGTTGTAGAAGCCCATGTTGTCGACGCTCTGGTTCACCGACTCCTTGATCAGCAGCGCGGCCATGGTGTTCGTCTGGGCGATCCGCCGGGCGAACGCCAGGGTCTGGTCGGCCAGTTCGTCGACCGGGAATACCTTGCTGACCATGCCCAGCTGGTGCGCCTCGTGGACGTCGATGGAATCGCCGGTCAGCAGCAGTTCTTTGGCCTTGCGCGGCCCGAACTCCCACGGGTGGGCGAAGTATTCCACACCGCACATGCCCAGCCTGGTGCCCACTACGTCGGCGAAGCTGGCGTCGTCGGCGGCCACGATCAGGTCGCAGGCCCACATCAGCATCAGGCCGGCCGCGAACACCGTGCCCTGCACCTGGGCGATGGTGATCTTGCGCAGGTTGCGCCAGCGGCGGGTGTTGTCGAAGAAGTAGTGCCACTCCTGCAGCATCCGGGATTCGGCACCGAGCCTGGTCCCGCCGTTGATCTTGACCGACGGATGCTGGTTGGGCCCGGGCTGGTACTCCTCCCGCCCTTCCCTGGAGCCCATGTCGTGGCCCGAGGAGAACAGCGGCCCGGCGCCGCACAAGATGACCACCCGCACGGTGTCGTCGGCCTCCGCGGCCAGGAACGCCTCGTTGAGTTCAACCAGGAGGCCGCGGTTCTGCGCGTTCCTGGTCCGCGGCCGGTCCAGGGTGATCCTGGCGATCAGGCCGTCGTCGAGCAGCTCATACCTGATGAAGCGGTAGTCGGGCATCGCCTGAGTCCCTTCGGTTCTTCATACATAGAATCTTAAAAAGATATGACATCACGTACCGGCAGCCAGGTCCAGCGACGCCCTGGCCTTCAGCTGCGGGATCACCTCGTCGCCGAAGCGGGCCAGCGTGCTCGGCGCGCCGAAGTCGGAGAACTGGAGGTAGAACCGCTCCACGCCGCGGTCGGCCAGGCCGGCCAGCCGGCCCGCGATATCGGCCGCCGTGCCGATGAGCAGGCCACCCCAGCCGCCGAAGCGGCGCTCGGTCAGGGCGGTGACGGCTGGGACGTCGGCCGGCGTGGCGGCCAGGCCGACCGGGTGCTGGCTGGAGACCCGGGCCGTCCCGGCCAGCGGCCGCAGCTCGTCGAGCCGGTCGAAGGCGTAGCCGGGGCAGTTCCACCAGTCGGCGTACCTGGCCACCAGGGGCATGGTCAGGCGGGGGCCGCCGCCGCCGATGAGGACGGGGATCCGGCCCGCCAGCGGCCGCGGGCGCAGCTGCGCGCCGTGCAGCGTGAAGAACTCGCCCGCGAAGTCGACCGGCTGCCCGGTGAACAGGGCCTCGGTGATCTCCAGGCACTCCCCGAGGCGGGCCGCGCGTTCGGCGGACGCGGCCAGCGGCAGGCCGAACCTGGTCAGCTCGCCCGGCACCGAGCCCCAGCCGATGCCGAGCTCGCACCGCCCGCCGGACAGGTGGTCCAGGCTGACCATCTGCTGGGCCAGGACGGCCGGATGCCGGAAGGAGGAGCACAAGACCAGGTGGCCGATCCTCAGCCGGGCGGTGCCCATGGCGATCACGGCCGCCGTGGTGACCGCGTCGTACATGTCAGCCGACGGCAGGCCGGGCGGGGCGAGGTGGTCCATCAGCGCGATGCCGTCGAAGCCGGCCTGCTCGGCGGCCCTGGCCCGTTCGGTGATGGTGTCGAACGACATCCGCATCTGCGGCAGGTACAGCCAGAACTCGGGGGGTGCTGCGGACGTCATGGCCGCCTCCTGATCCGCTTATCCGCGCGTGAGCGGATAGTGCAATACTTATCTATTCGTCGTACGATGACAGCGTAGACCATAAGACCCGGCCCGTGGAGGTCCGCAGATGGGTTACGCGCAGCGGCGAGCGGCGATCGTGGGGGTGTACACCAGCGAGCAGGCCAGGTTCATGGACCGGACCGGGATATCGCTGCAGCTGGAGTCCATCAAGGGCGCCCTGGACGACGCCGGCGGCTACGCCATCGTGATGGCCGCGGAGGACATCGCGCGGGATTGCCGCAAGGCGCCGGTGTGGGTGCTCGGCGGGGCGGAGGCCGCGTACACCGACGCGAGCTGGGCGAGGGCGCGGCGTACTTCGCCGAGGGCCACACCCGGCTGGGCGGGAAGATGCCGTGCAACACCGACGGCGGGCTGCTGTCGAACAGCCACTGCACCCACCCGTCCGGTATGCACACGATCGAGGTGGTCCGCCAGCTCCGGGGCGAGTGCGGCGACCGGCAGGTTCCTGACGCGCGGATCGGCGTCTCGCTGGCCCAGGGCATGGCCGTGCACGGTCACGCGGGAACGCTGATCATGGCCAGGGACTAGGCATTGACAACGTTTCGTCTATACTTGCACAACTACCAAATGATGCGCCCGAAGAGTGGAGGCCCCAGATGGCAATACCGGACGTAGGCTCAGGGACCCTCTACATAGACGGCAAATGGCGTCACGCTGCTTCCGGGCAGACGTTTGCGGTGACCAATCCGGCCACGTCGCAGGTGCTGGCCCAGATCAGCGCGGCGGAGACCGAGGACGTGCGGGAAGCGGTGAACGCCGCGGCCAGCGCGTTTGGCTCGTGGTCGGCCAGGACGGCGTATGAGCGGGCAGGCTATCTGTATGCTGCGCACCGGCTGATGCTGGAGCGGGCTGACGAGCTGGCCTGGCTGATGACCACCGAGCAGGGCAAGCCGCTGCGCACGGCCCGGATCGAGGTTCAGTACGCGGCGGACTTCTTGATGTGGTTCGCCGAGGAGGCCAAGCGCGTCTACGGGTCCACGATCCCCTCGGCCCGCGCCGACCAGCGGTTCATGGTCCTGCACCAGCCGGTGGGCGTGGTCGGCGCGGTCACCCCGTGGAACTACCCGATCTCCATGCTGACCAGGAAGATCGGGCCCGCCCTGGCGGCCGGCTGCACGGTCGTGCTCAAGCCGGCCAAGCAGACGCCGCTATGTGCGGTGGAGGTGTTCCGCATCCTGCACGAGGTGGGCGTGCCGGCCGGCGTGGTCAACCTGGTCACCGCGGCCCGGGCTAGCGTGGTGGGCGATGAGTTCATCAGCAACCCGGTGGTGCGCAAGCTGACCTTCACCGGCTCGACCGAGGTCGGCAAGATGCTGGCCCAGGGCGCCGCGGCCTCGATCAAGCGGGTCTCGCTGGAGCTTGGCGGGCACGCGCCGTTCATCGTGTTCCCGGACGCCGACCCAGCCCACGCGGCCCGCGGCGCGTC
>PLIQ01000341.1 GCA_003140115.1 Actinomycetota bacterium
TCCATTCGTCGTTGACGTTGTTGTGGTCAACCTTGCTACCGCGCGACCGCCAGTAGATGAAGCCCGCCACAGCGGCCAGGATGATGAGGTCGACCACCACGCCGGTGGTGGCGCCGATCGAGTGGGCCAGGGCTTCTGCCCCGGCTCCGACCAGTGCCGCCGCCGGCAGGGTGAACACCCAGGCCGTGGCCATCCGCCCGGCCACGTTCCAGCGGACCTCGGCGCCCTTCTTGCCGAGCCCGGTGCCGATGATGGAGCCGGTGGCGACGTGCGTGGTGGACAGCGAGTAGCCGAAGCTGCTGGACAGCAGGATGACGGCGGCCGACGCGGACTCGGCCGCCATGCCCTGCGGCGATTCGATCTCCACCAGCCCCTTGCCCAGGGTGCGGATCACCCGCCAACCGCCCAGGTAGGTACCGAGGCTGATGGCCAGGGCGCAGGACAGGATCACCCAGAACGGTGCGTTCGACTTGGCGGGCACCGTGCCGTTCACGATCAGGGCCAGCGTGATGACCCCCATCGTCTTCTGCGCGTCGTTCGTGCCGTGTGCCAGGGACACCATGCACGCCGACCCGATCTGCCCGATCCGGAACCCGTGGCTGCGGGCTCTGTCGGTCAGGCTGCGGCTGATCCGGTAGAGCAGGTAGGTGCCGGTCGCCGCTACCCCAGCGGCGATGATCGGTGACAGGACGGCCGGCAGCACCACCTTCGAGACCAGGCCGTGCCACAGCACAGCGTGACCGCCGGCGGCGGCGATCGTCGAGCCGATCACTCCGCCGATAAGGGCGTGCGACGAACTCGACGGGATGCCGAGAAGCCAGGTGACCAGGTTCCAGGTGATCCCGCCGGCCAGTCCGGCGGCCACCACGGTCAGCGTCACCAGTTTGGTGCTGACCAGGCCGCTGGCGATCGTGGCCGCGACGGCCAGCGAGAGGAACGCGCCGACGAGGTTGAGCACGCCCGACAAGGCGACGGCGACCCGTGGCTCGAGCGCCTTGGTCGCGATGGAGGTTGCCATCGCATTGCCCGTGTCATGGAAGCCGTTGGTGAAGTCAAAGCCGAGAGCGGTGATGACCACCAGGACGAGGATCGCAGTATTTCCCACGGCACTAGCGTCCTCACCAGCGATGTTCCTGTCGAGGGAGGACACAAACAATTTAGCGATAGTTATCGTCTGATCAGCAAATGTTCACTTATTTATCGGTTTAGGAATCGATATAGCCGATTTTGCCGTCTTTGCGCTGGTGGGGCGGGCGGGGCTATAGCACGCTGGAGGTCAGCGCGGGAACGAACTGGTCGGCGGAGGTGAGCGAGCCGTGCATGCCGACCAGCGCGGACTCTCGCGGCTCGGCCTTGGTGGCGACGATGGCGAGGGATCCCACCGGAGCGGCCACGACGTCGCCGATCCGGTCGGCCAGGGCCGGGTCTACCGGACCGAACCAGCCCTCCTTGATCGCCTCGTCCCTGGACAGCACCCAGGCCCGGTCACCGAGGATCTCGCGCCAGGTGGCCAGCACGTCCCCGGCGGCATCTGGCTCCGTGTAGATGTGCCGGGCTCGCGCCTCACCGCCGAGCACCACCACGCCGGACCGGAGCTCGGGTATCTCGTCCACGTCGATCCGGTCCTCCGGGCCGACGTCCACCATGCCGTGGTCGGCCGTCACATACAGGCGGGCCTGGGACGGCAGCGCGCTGAAGAGCTGCTCGGCCAGCTTGTCCACGTGCGCCAGCTGGTTGTACCACGCATCCGAGCCGACCCCGAACATGTGCCCGGTGTTGTCGAGGTCGCCGTGATACACGGTCACGAACGCCCGCCCGTACTCGGTGACCGCGGACGCGCCCTGGGCGGCCAGCGCGCCCATGCTGTCGGCCGCGCGGTAGATCGCGCCGCGCATCGTCGCGACCGTCAGGCCGGTGCCGCGGAACGCGCCCTGGGCCACGTGGACAGCCGCGATGCCCGCGGCGGTGGCTCGCTCGTAGATCGTGGGCAGCGCCTGCCATTGGCGAGGATCGACCCGCGAGTCCCAACGCAGCGCGTTGAGCAGGATGTCCTCGCCGGGCACCAGGACCTTGTAGCCGAGCATCCCGTGCTGACCAGGCGGCCGGCCGGTGCACAGCGAGCCGAGGCTGGTGACGGTGGTGGCGGGGAACCCCGCGGTGATCGGCCTGGAGTTGCGCGCGAGCTCGGACAGGAACGGCGTGGCGGCGGGATGAGCCCGGAGCAGTTCCCAGCCGAGCCCGTCCACGATCAGCAGGCACGCGCGCTGGGCGGGGGCCAAGCCGAGGACGTTCTGCTCCGGGGGTGCTTCGGGATCGAGGGACGCGAGAATCGACGAAGACAAATCGGCCAGGGTCGCGGTCCCATAGGACGGCACGATCGGCGGATGTCTCGGCTCGAGCGTCATGCGGGAAACCTCATCTGCTACTCATGGGTGCCAGTGCGCGTCTTGCCGGAACATCGTGCCACTGGGCGGGCGCCAGCGGCAAAACAATGGCTAAACCCTTAGCTTTCCGGCAGCCGCGACGGTAAACGAGCGGCCGCGGTGGCGTCGGAGAGCACCTTCACGAAGGTGAGCAACTGGCCCACGGCCTCCTCACCGTCGGCGTCCTGGCTGACCCGCAGCGAGAAGTCGTCGGCGGTGATCGTGCCGAGATAGCCGTGGTCGGCTTCGCAGCTCTCGTCACCGCAGTGGGCCGGCTCAAGCTCCAGGTGGGACAGTACATTCCAGCCGATGGTCAGCATGACCTCCGACGGGATGGTGACGCCCGGCACATACGCGGCCGGGTCGAGTACCACCCGGGTCAGGGCCACGGAGGAGATCTGGGCGAACCGGACCGCCTCGGTACTGGTCTCGGCGCGCGGCCGGCTCTCGGAATCCTCGGCCGGATGTTCGTCGGTGTGCGAGTACACCAACCGGGTCGGGGTGAGCGCCAGCACGGTCATGTGCCGGCGAACCTCCATGCCAGGATCGAAGATCGCGTCGTGGTGGACGACGTAGGCCGTGACGGGTTCTGACCCGAGCGCCGAGGCCACCGCATCGGACACCAGGCCCGGGTAGTAGCCGCTGCGCTCGATCGCGGCTCGCAGGCCATCGGTCGTGACTCGACTTTCCCTCATGTCCCCATCCTGCACCGTCCTGGTGGATGCTACGCCCGCGGCAGGAGAACCCGCGCGAGAAGAAATCTGCGCAGCCTCAGACGCTCAGGCGCCCAGGCCTGGCTTCCGGTGGTCCGGGCGGCGTGATCCCGGCCAGGTGCAACAGGTGCTCCTCCTCGGGCTCGGGCAGCGCCATCACGCCCGAGCTCGGGGCGGGCTTGGGCTTACGTGGCTTCCTGGGCCCCGATCCACCGCCCCGGCCCCGGTACACGATCAGGCCGTTCACCGGATCGGGCGCGCCGTCCAGGGCCGCACGGACCACGGGCAGCGCGCGGAACGCCTCCCACTGGGCGTCGGAGTCGAAGAGCACCTCGAACACCACGCCGTAGCGGTGCTCATGCCACTCCCAGTAGATGGCTCCGTTGGTCAGTGCGGCTTCGATGAGTTCGTCCTGGTAGGAGTCTTTCCAGCGGCGGGCGGGTAGCTCCTCCGCGTCGAAGACCTCGATTGACCACCACTCGGACACGGCTATCCCACCGCCATCGGTTATGTCAGACCCCGTTATGGTTCATGCCCTCTCAAGATAGTACGTCTTTTGGGGACCTGCCGATAGGCTCCTTGGCCATGAGGTGGAGCGGGCTGAGGCTGTCCGTGACGCTGCTGACCGTGATCCCGCTACGCACCCCCGTCCCCGGGCAGCCGGGCGCTGATCCGGTGCGCCCGGCGACGGTCGGCGCGGCCATGGCGTGGGCGCCAGCGGTGGGGCTGCTGCTCGGCGTCGTCGCGGTGGCGGTACTCGTCGTGGCCGACCATCCGCTCGGCGCCGGACCGCTGACCGCGGCGGGTCTCGCGGTAGTCGCACTCGCGCTCCTGACCCGGGGACTGCACCTGGACGGCCTGGCCGACCTGGCCGACGGCCTGGGCAGCGGCAAGCCCGCGGCGATCGCGCTGGACATTATGCGCCGCTCGGACATCGGGCCGTTCGGTATCGTGACGCTCGTCCTGACCTTGCTGCTTCAGGTCGCGGCGTTGGCCAGGGCCGAGGCAGCCGGGGACGGCCGCGGACCGGCGGCGCTGATCGCCGCGGTGGTCACCGGCAGGCTGGCCCTCACCTGGGCCTGCCGACGGGGGGTGGCCGCGGCCCGGCGGGAGGGCCTCGGCGCGCTGGTGGCCGGGACGGTTCGCCCCGCCATACCGGCCGCGATCACGCTGGTCGTACTGGCCGCGGCGGCCGCGGCGGTGACGGTCTCCGCGGTCGTCATCGGCGAGCCGCTCGGGTGGACGCTGCCGCTGGCCGTCGTGGCAGGCCTGGCCGCCGCCTTCGTCGTGCAGCGGCACGCGGTGGGCCGGCTGGGCGGCGTCACGGGCGACGTCCTCGGCGCACTCATCGAGACGGCGACCACCGTCACCCTGGTGGTGGCCGCGATGGGTCCGAGGGCGTAAAGATACTGAATAGGCGCTATACACGGAGGCCCCGCTGATGCCATCGACCCACGAGGTGTTCAATCAGCCGCCGGCGCTGGCCGGGTACGACGTTGCCGCGGATCCCGCGATGCTCGACGCGCTGCGCCGCGAGGGCGCGGGCTGGGCCGAGGACGGCCTCCGCGAGCTCGGCCGCCTGGCCGGCTCGGCCCAGGCGCAGGAGTGGGGCCGTCAGGCGAACGAGCAGCCGCCGGTGCTGCGGGCCTACGACCGCTTTGGCCAACGCATCGACGAGGTGGAGTTCCACCCGGCCTGGCATGAGCTGATGACCGTCGCGGTCGAGCACGGCCTGCACGCCACGCCGTGGCGGGATCAGCGGCCCGGCGCACACGTGGCGCGGGCCGCGGGCTTCTACGTCTGGGGCGGCACCGACGCCGGGCACTGCTGCCCCGTCTCGATGACCTACGCCATCGTGCCCGCGCTCCGGCATGCCCCGGAGCTGGCCGGACAATACGAACCGCTGCTAGCTACCCGGGAATACGACTTCGGCTTGCGTCCGCCCAGGACCAAGCGGGGCTTGCTGGCCGGCATGTCGATGACCGAGAAGCAGGGCGGCTCCGACGTCCGGGCCAACACCACCCGGGCGGTCCCGGCGGGCGACGGCAGCTACCTGCTGACCGGGCACAAGTGGTTCACGTCGGCCCCCATGGGCGACCTGTTCCTGGTGCTCGCGCAGGCTCCCGGCGGCCTGTCCTGCTTCCTGCTCCCCCGGGTGCTGCCGGACGGCAGCCGGAACGCCATGCGTCTGCAGCGCCTGAAGGACAAGCTCGGCAACCGATCGAACGCGTCGGCCGAGGTCGAGTACGATGAAGCGGTCACGTGGCTGGTCGGCGAGGAAGGCCGCGGGATCCGCACCATCATCGAGATGGTGAATATGACCCGGCTGGATTGCGTGCTCGGCACGGCGACCGGGATGCGGACCGGCGTCACGTTCGCGGCACACCATGGCGCGTACAGGATGGCGTTCGGCCGCAAGCTGGCTGACCAGCCGCTGATGGCTAACGTCCTGGCGGACCTGGCCGTTGAGTCAGAGGCGACGACGATGGCGGCGTTCCGGCTGGCTGGGTCGACCGACCGCGCGGCCCGGGGCGACGAGCAAGAGGCCGCGTTCCGGCGACTGGCGCTGGCCGCCACGAAGTACTGGGTCTGCAAACGGGCCCCCGCGCACGCCGCCGAGGCGCTCGAATGCCTGGGCGGCAACGGGTACGTGGAGGAGTCCGGGATGCCGCGCCTGTACCGGGAGGCGCCGCTGCAATCGATCTGGGAGGGTTCGGGCAACGTCGCCGCGCTCGACGCGTTGCGGGCGCTGACCAGGCAGCCCGAGACGGCCGAGGCGTTCTTCGCCGAACTTGACCAGGCCGCCGGGGCCGACCGCCGCCTGGACCAGGCGATCGCCCGGCTGCGCAAGGAGGTCAGCGACCCCGCTGAGGAGCGAGCCCGGTATCTGGCCGAAGCCATGGCACTGGCCCTGCAGGGGGCACTGCTGGTCCGTTACGGGCACCCGGCCGTGGCGGACGCGTTCGTCGCGTCCCGCCTGGGCGACGATTCGCGCGGGCCGGGTGCCTCGTGGGGACACGCCTACGGCACGCTCCCCTCCGGTACGGACACCGCCGCCATCGTCGCTCGCGCCACGCCCGAGACCCAGCCGTGAGCACGGGGTGACCAGCGTCCTGGACCGGCCCGCCCCGGCGCCCGACCTGACCGTCCCCTACGGCACGCGGCCCGAGCAGGTCATCGACCTGAGGCTGCCATCGCCGGGCCGACGGGAAGGCGCTCAGGCACCGCTGATCGTGCTCGTCCACGGCGGGTTCTGGAGGCCCGCCTACGACCGGCACCATCTCGGGCCGATGGCCAGCGCCCTGGCCGCGGCCGGATATGTGGTCGCGGTGCCCGAATACCGCCGCGCCGGAATGGCCGAAGAGGGCTGGGCGGGGCCGTTCAACGACATCGCTTCGGCCCTGGACCAGGTCGCCGCGATCGCCGGTCCGCACGGCGCGGACACCAGCCAGGTCACCTGGGCGGGCCATTCCGCGGGCGGTCACCTCGTGCTCTGGGCCGCTGCCCGGCCGGGGTTGCCGGCCGGATCGCCATGGCGCGGGCCCAGCGCGGCTATGCACGTCGTATCGCTGGCGGGATGTAGTTCGTTGCGCCTGTGCGCGGATTGGAATCTAGGCGCCGGCGCGGTGCGCGTGCTGATGGGCGGCGGACCCGACGACGTTCCCGAACGTTATGCCGTCGCCGATCCCGCGGCACTGCCCGCGCCGGTGGTCCCGGTCACCCTCGTCCACGGCGTTGATGATGAGACGGTGCCGCTGCAAATGAGCCAGGTGTTCCCCGTCGGCCGCCTGGTCGAAATCCCGGGCGCCGGCCACTTCGACCTCATCGATCCGCAAAGCCGTGCGTGGCCACGCGTTCTATCCGTTCTGGCCGGTACCGGTTTCGGCGACAACCGGCTGTGCCCTTCCGCCATCTGATGACGCGGAAGGGCACAGTATCCCGAAAGGGCCGCGGTGCTGAAGCGGCGGGAAGTTAAGGCCATGACGGACTTGCCGAGCGTACGGCGCACACGAGCCGTTTGTTCGATGAGCCGCCACGCGACCGCGGCCAAGACTAGCTCCCGGTCGCCGCGCGGAACCTGACCACCAATTCGGCAGGGACGCGCCCGCGGTCCTTGACCTCGATGCCTTGCGCCTTCGCCCACTCCCGGACTTCGGTGGTATTGACCCCAGTGGCCGACGCCCGGCGTCCGCTGCGGGCCGGCCGCCGGGCCGCCCCTGTGCTCCGCCGCGCGGCGTCAATGTACCTGGCCAATGACTTCCGCAGTGCGTCAGCGTGCTTTGCGTTCAGATCGATCTCGTACTCGGCACCATCCAGTGCAAAGCGGACGGTGCCCTCAGCCTCACTGCCATCGATGTCATCGATGAACAGGGTCTGTATCTTCTGGGCCACGTGTGCTCCGTTTCTCTCGTTGAATTGTGACTAGATTAGATGATGGAAGGCCGATAAGCACACCCTGGGTCGCATGTTGAGAATGCGTGTCCTTCGCGGCAGGATGACCACGCCATCTCGGCGGGCCTAGGAGACGGGATGAAGTAACCATCAGTATGCGGGTGCATACTTCGAGCCGATAGCCGAGCAAGTCTCAAGCCTGAACCGGACGACTTGTACGCTGGTCGACGTCATTGCTGTCATGCGGGTAACGGGTCGGCTCGCATGCCGTGGTCCGCGCATTGCACGCCTGGCGAGCCATCTCGTCTGGATCCGGACACTAGTTCCTTAACAGTGCGTTAGCCGCACTCGGTCGGCCCGCCGCGGCCCCGACACATCGACGTGAGGGCCAGACGTGAGTACCGCAGGCGGTGTCCGGCCAGACCACGTTGCCGTTGACGACGACTTGACGCTTCGACTGAAATGCACGTGCATTACAGCCTCTATTCACGGTCTATCGCTAAATGAGCACGATCCCTCGCTACTGGTAGTCGGGTGCGGAAACGCTGGATGACCCGCTCATCACCCCGCCGCACCCGGCTACCCCTATCCGGTTGCTTTCGGTTGCTTTCGGTCTGGAGGGTTCTCGCCGAAGATATCGGCGGGCATTACCGATATTCCGGTCACGTCCGCCGGTAAACTACTGAGCGTCACGGTATCGGCGCATAACCGCAGAGCGCTAGCGGAGCGGTGATTTGCCCGCCCCGCGCATTTGCGTCCAGGTCTTGCCGCTGCGCACGCTGGCCGGCTGTTCGGCGACGATGTCCGAACCCGGACGGGCAGCCTCGTCCCGGACCTTGACCAGGATCCAGCGCTTTGGGCCGGTACGCGTCAGCGCGAAGCCACCCGACAGCTTGTGGCCGTGCAGGATAAAGGAGATGTGGCCCGGCTCGTCGCGGACGATCTCGGCGGTTCCCTCATCCCAGATGATCACCGCGCCGGTACCGCGGCGCTGACCCTCGTGGACGCCCTCGAACTCGCCCGCGGCCAGGGTATGATCCTCGACCGGGACCGCCAGCCGCCGGACACCCGGATCGAGCGACGGCCCTTTGGGCACCGCCCATGACCGCAGCACCTCGCCGGACTGCAGCCGGAAGTCAAAGTGCAGCGTCGTCGCGTCGTGCAACTGCACGACGAAACGCGGCGGAGCGGTCACGCTCCCCAGTATGTGCCGCAGGGCGGTCCGATGACGGTCGACAGGTCACCGATCCGGCGCGTGCCCCGGAAGTTTGGGGCTTGTGGCGGTGCTTTGATGAACGTGGGCGTTTGGGGCTTGGGGCACACAATCCCCCATGGAGGGCCGCGCGGCACCTGTGCCACGGGCCCGCCCTCCCGTCGGCTAACGATAGCGGCGGCGATGACCTTGTGACAGCTTCGGCCTGCCCGCGCTCGTCACAGCCATCACAGCGCATCACTGGCGTCAGGCCAGGCGGAGGAACTCTCCGGTTATTGCGGTTGATTCGGGTCCTGCGGTCGATCCGGGGTACGGGAACGCCGCAGGCTCGCTGCCCCGGATCCACCACGCAGCCCGGATCAACCGCGGAAATGTGACGGAAGCGGCGGATGTGCGTGGTGCGGCGTCGAGTCCGAGGCTGGTGGCACATCGGCCCCCGAAGACAGGAGCGTGCCACCTGTGCCCGGCGGCTGGCCGTCGAGGTCGTGGTTACCCTGTGACCGCTGGGGCCCGTGCTGCTGTCGTGCCCGCCGGACGCCCACGATGGCCCGAACCACCGGCCCGCCCGCCATGAGGACCGGTAGGCGCGGCCGATGACCAGCGGCAGGACCCCGGGAAGCGACACGTCGTCCTGGAACAGCAGCACGTCCCCGGTGGCCACGTCGACCGGGTCCGCCGCCTGCGCGATGTCCGCGGGGGACCGCGCCGCCAGGGCTGGACCTCCGGCGGCGTCCCAGGACCAGCGAGCCCGGTCCAGGAGCGAGACGGCATCCGGACGCTGCTGCGGCGCTCGTACGGCGTCGGTGGCCCTTGGCCGCGGCACGAACGCACTCCGGGATGCGTCGGCCGCCCGGTCGGCCAGCGGCTCGGCCTCGTTCGTCAGATCGGAGAACCGGTCGTTCACCGGCAGACCGGCCTGGTCAGGCGGTCCGGGGGGCCGCAGTGCACCTCGGCAGCGTTCCCCGGCCGCGGCGCGGACCGATCTGCGACCGGCACCAGCGGCTGGCGGCCGCTGGCTTCACCGGGCGTCCGCCGAACCGTGACGTGCCCAGCCTGCAACCCCGCCCGGGCCTGCCCCGAAGCGCCATGCCCCGGTCCATCGAGAATCCGCCCGCCATCGGCCACCTCCAATCGCCCTCGCCCATACTTCGGATCACGGGCGTTAATGGGCGGCAGGTTCAACGGGGTTTCTTTATTTTTCCGAACGACCCTGGTGCGACCTGCGCGCAGCGGGCTACGGCATCGAGGTGCGCACTCCAGATGCATGCCGCCGGCCGATCGCAGGATAGACACGCTGATCCGATAGTTACCAAGCTGTGACGAGGGACTGCTGGTCAGATTCGCGCCTCAGCAGTCTTACGGGTGGAGATCAGCTGTCCTAACGGTTTCTTGGAGGGTTGGAAGCAGATGAGTATCAAGGTTCGCCGCGCTGCATTGTTCGCGGCTGCGGTCGTCGCGGTGGCCGGCTGCGCGCAGGCCGCATGGGCGGCGCCGATCTCGGCCCCGGCCTGGCACACCGTCAAGCGGGTTTCGAGCGGGCCCAACGGCGTCTTCACCGCGGTCACCGCGGCCGGCCAGCGCGGCGGGTGGGCGTTCGACGGCTTCACCAAGGCCACCGCCTGGGAGCGGAACGGATCGAGCTGGACGCAGGTCCCCTTCCCGAGCCTGAGCAACGAGATGGTCGTCGCGGCCGGCGCGAGTTCGGCCACCAATGTCTGGGCGGTCACCGACGAGTTCGGCAAATCCCGGGCGCTGCGCTGGAACGGCCAGCACTGGACGGTGATGCGATCCTTCTCCCGCGCGATCGGCAGCGTCGTCGTGCTCAGCTCCGCGGACGTCTGGGTGTTCGGCCAGCCCGATGTTCCCGGCGCCGATCTGGGCGCCTGGCATTACAACGGCCGCGCCTGGACCCAGGTCGCGTCCGGCCACGGCCTGGAGGGCGGCAGCGGCCGGTCGGGCAGTGACATCTGGGCCTTCGACGGGGCCGATGTGGCCCACTGGAACGGGTCCACCTGGTCCCGCACCTCGCTGGCGTCCCTGCTGCCAGCCAAGCAGGAACTGAACGACCCGGTCCTGAGCGGCATCTACGAACAGTCCAGGCACAGCGTCTACGCCATCGCGAACGGCCAGCTGCAGGACGAGGGCGGTCCGCTGGTCATCCTGCACTGGAACGGCTCGGTGTGGTCCAAGGTGGCCGGGGGCAACTTCGGGTTCGGCACGCTCCAGCAGTTCAGCCCCGACGGCCACGGCGGGCTGTGGCTGCCGATGCCGGGGTTCGGCGGCCAGAAGTCGTACCTGCTGCACTACTCGGACGGGCACCTGACCCAGGCCGTACTGCCGGGTGGCCCGAGCAAGATCACGGTCGACACGGTGGCGCTCATCCCCGGCACCAGCGACGTGCTGGCCGGCGGCGACACCCACGGCTCGGCCGACCCCGGGACCGACGTGGTGGGCGTAATCCTGCAGTACGAGATCTGATCTATGCGTCCGGCCCTGGGAGGCACGCACCGCTCCCGGGGCAGGAACCACGCTCCGTTCGGTCCAATACTTCAGAGCGCGGCCGAATGGTCACTTGCGGTGTTCAATGGGCCGAGCCTTCGCTGGTTTGCTTGCGGGCTGTAGCCGGGCTAGCGTGCCAGGCATGGCAGCGGACGGGCAGCGGCACATCATCGCGATCGGCGGCGGCATGCTCGCGCCGGAGGGCCAGGTGCCCGTGCACCTGGCCAACGCGCTGCGGCTGACCGGGCAGCGTGAGCCCCGGCTGTGCGTGCTGAACACGGCGGCCGGCGACGACGCGCGGTGGACGCTGGCCATGTATGACCGCCTGGCCGGGAGCCCGATCCGGGTCAGCCACCTGGCCCTGTTCCCGATGCCGAACGTCCGCGACCCCGAAGACCTGCTGCTGTCGCAGGACCTGATCTTCGTCGGCGGCGGCAGCGTGGCCAACATGCTGGCCGTGTGGCGGGTGCACGGACTCGACGTGATCCTGCGCAAGGCCTGGCAGGCGGGCATCGTGCTGGCCGGGTCGAGCGCCGGCGGGATCTGCTGGTTCGAGGGCGGCACCACGGACTCGTTCGGGCGGGAGCTGCGGGCCTTTACCGACGGGCTCGGGTTCCTGCCCGGCAGCTACTGCCCGCACTACCACTCCGAACCGGGCCGGCGGCCGCTGTACCACGGGCTGATCGCGGACGGCACGCTGCCCGGCGGGATCGCCTGCGACGACGGGGCGGCCGCCCACTTCACCGACGACACGCTGACCGAGCTGATCACCGACCGGCCGACCTCGGTCGCGTACCGCGTCTCCGGATCCGCGGGCCCGGGCGTCACCGAGACTGCGCTCCTGACCCGGTACCTCGACGAGGACGCCTCGTAGCGCGGGTCGGCTTCTCCACCCTGGGATAGAGGACAAGGTCTAGCCGGGGGCTGACGCGCGGGCGGGGCCGAATTGGCACCCTCGAGGTATGGATAAAACGCAGGTAGTAACCGTGCGAGGGCTGCGCAAGGCGTACGGGAACCGGGTGGTGGTGGACGGTCTGGACCTCGACGTCCCCGCCGGAGAAATCGTGGGGCTGATCGGAGCCAACGGCGCCGGGAAGACCACGACCGTCGAATGCATCCAGGGACTGCGCAAGCCGGACGCCGGGACCCTGCGCGTGCTTGGCTACGACCCGGTCACGCAGGCCGAGGAGCTGCGGCCGCTGATCGGTAGTCAGCTGCAGGATTCGGCACTGCCGGACCGGCTGCGGGTGGCCGAGGCGGTCGGGTTGTTCAGCACCGCGCGAGCCCGCGACGGCGGCGACCTGCTGGAGCGGTTCGGGCTGGCGCAGCGGCGGCGGTCGGCGTTCGCCTCGCTCAGCGGCGGGGAGCGGCAGCGGCTGTTCCTGGTCCTGGCGCTGCTGAACCGGCCGCGGCTGGTCATCTTGGATGAGCTGACCCAGGGTCTGGACCCGGCGGCGCGGCGGAACGTGTGGGCCGCAGTGCGCCAGCTACACGACGAGGGCACCACGGTGCTGCTCGTGACCCACGAGATAGACGAGGCCGAGGTGCTGTGCGGCCGGGTCGTCGCGATGCGCGAGGGGCGCGTACTCGACGCGGGGGCGCCGGCGGACCTGGTGGATCGGCACGCCGGGACGGCGACGATCCGTTTTAGCCTGCCGGATGCTCCGGCGCTACTACTGGACCAGGTCCGCCGGCTCGACGGCGTGCGCGAGGTGGAGCGGGCCGGGGCGCGGGTCACCGTGCGCGGCGCCCGGCCCGTCATCGCGCACGTCGGGGCGGTCCTGGTGGGCTGGGGTCCGGTGCCTGCCGACCTCAGCGTGCACGTGCCGACGCTGGAGGACGCATTGCTCGGCCTGCTGGACGGGGCCGATGTCGGCGACGAAGGTGCAGAATACCGGGAACTAGTGGGAGGACGGCGATGAACACCGCGGCGGGACGGCTGATCCGGGCCGAGCTGAAGCTGATGACACGCGATCCGCTCGTGCTGACGTTCGTGTTCGCGTTCCCGATCGTGACCATGCTGATCATCGGCGGGGCGTTCGGCACCAAGCCGACCCCCGGCTTCGACAACACCAACCCGGCGCACTGGTACGTGGCGTCCTACCTGACCGTGGTCATCGCCGCGGTGGGGCTGGTCATGCTGCCGGTGCACCTGGCCTCCTACCGGGAGCGCGGGGTGCTGCGCCGGTTCGCGGCCGCGGGCTTCGGCCGCTGGTCGTTCGCTGTCGCGCAGCTCGTGGTCGGGCTGATCACCACCGTGGTGGCGTGCACGCTGCTGCTGGCGGTGGCCGCGCCGGTCTACGGCCTGCCCGCGCTGCACGACGGATGGCGGGTCGCGGTGGCCCTGGCGTTCGGCGCGGTGGGCTTCGTGAGCCTGGGCGTGCTGCTCGGCACGCTGCTGCCTTCTGCCCGGTCGGCTCAGGCGGTCGGGCTGCTGCTGTTCTTCCCGTCCTTCCTGCTCGGCGCGGGCGGACCGCCGCCGCACGTGATGGGCTCGGTGGTCCGGCACATCGCGGGGCCGCTGCCGCTCACGCTGCTCACCAATGCGGTCCGCGGGCCCTGGCTGGGCCTGGGCCCGGCCACCGGGTCGCTGGTGGGTCTGGTCCTGCTGAGCGTCGCGTTCACCGCCGTAGCCGCCCGGCGCGCGGTTCTGTGACGCCCCCTGGCTCGCACGTAGGATCTGCGACATGAGCGGCGATCCGGCCCGGCTTCCGTCCGGAGACCTCGTGCCGGGCCGGATCAAGTGGATCGCCGTCGCCGGGTTCGCCGTGATCGTCGCGGGCGGGGCACTGCCGGGAAATCCGAACGCCCCGGCGGTGGCGGTCGCCGCCGTGGTCACGGTCGCGGCGGCCGCGGCGCTGGTCTACGGCAGGCGGCTGCCGCTGCTGGCTGCGGCAGTGGCCACCGCCGGGATCGCGGTCGAGGGCGACGGCTTGTCGAGCGACATCGGCTGGCTCGCGGCGTGCCTGTTGGCCGGCTGGTGCGTGATCGTGGTCAGCCAGCGGGTCGGGCTGATCTACTGGGCCGCCATCATGAGCTTGTTCGCGGCCGAGTGGCTATGGGTCAGGCCCGATCCCGGCTGGGGCGCCTGGTTGGCGGGCAGCACCCTGACCGTGCTGTGCGCCCTTCTGATCCGTCACGAGATCGACCTGAACGCGCAGCTGCGGGCGGCCCAGGCCGGCCTGGCCGAGCAGGCCAGGACCACCGAGCGCAACCGCATCGCCCGCGAGCTGCACGACGTCATCGGGCACACCCTGGTGGTGTCCTTGCTGCACGTCCAGAGCGCTCGGCTGGCCGTAGAGCACGACCCGGCCGACGCCGCGCGGGCTCTGGCCGAGGCGGAGCGGCTGGGCCGCGAGTGCCTGGCCGAGGTCCGGATGACCGTCGGGATGCTCCGCAGGGAAGAAAGCCCCGGCCTGAACGAGGCGGCCACCGCGCCGCTGCCGGGCGTCGAAGCGCTTCCCGCGCTGGTGGAGCAGTTCCGGTCGGCGGGCGCGGACATCACCCTCACCGTGGAAGGCGATGCCGGCGGCCTGCCCGCCACCACGGGCCTGGCCGTGTACCGCATCGCACAGGAGGCGCTGACCAACGCGGTCAAGCACGCGCCCGGCGCGCCGACCGCGGTCCGGCTGACCGTCGGCCCCGAACGGGTGACGCTGACCGCAGACAGCCGGGCCGAGCCGGGCAGCGTGGCCAAGCCGGGCGCCGGGCTGGGCGTGGTCAGCATGCGCGAGCGCGCCGAATCGCTCGGCGGGATCTGCGAGGCGGGCCCGGCCGGCCAGGGCTGGCTGGTGCGGGCCACGCTTCCACTCGACGCCTCGCTGCGGGCCCAGGCATGAACGGCGGGGCCGTGATCCGGGTCCTGCTGGTCGATGACCAGGAGCTGGTGCGAACCGGACTGCGGGGCATCTTGCGCGAGTCGTTCGGCTTCGACGTGGTGGGTGAGTGCGCCGACGGGCGGGGGGTGTCCGCCGCGGCGGCGGCCCTAGCCCCGGACGTGGTCCTGATGGACGTGCGGATGCCTTTTGTCGACGGCGTACAGGCCACCCGCGAACTGCGCCGCCAGGACGGCAGCCCGCCGGTGCTGGCCCTGACCACCTTTGACGACGAGGAGGTGCTGGCGGGCATGCTGCGGGCCGGCGCGGCCGGGTTCGTGCTCAAGGGGGTACCCGCCGAGGATCTGCAGCGAGCGGTCCGCGCGGTGGCCGAAGGCGGCGCCTGGCTCGACCCGGCGGTCACCGCGCGGGTGCTGGCCATCTACCGGTCCGCGGCGCCGGGCGCGAACGCGGCCGACCAGGCCGACCTCGACGTCCTGACCGGCCGCGAGCGTGAGGTGCTCGCCCTGGTCGGCCGCGGCAAGACCAACGGCGAGATCGCGGCCGAGCTGTTCGTCAGCGAGGGAACGGTCAAGACGCACATCAACCACGTCTTCACCAAACTGCAGCTGCGGGACCGGGCCGCGGCGGTGGTGTTTGCCTTCGACCACGACCTGGTGACGCGTGAGTAGGACCCTGCCGCCCGACCACGACACAATGGTCGGGTGACCGACAAGAGCGCCGAGAAGTCGGAGAGCACCGGTTGGCTGGTGCTGATCTACCGCGTCCCGCCCGAGCCAACCCGGCTGCGCTCCACGGTGTGGCGGCGCATCAAGAGCCTGGGTGCCATCTACCTGCAGAACTCGGCCGCCGCGCTGCCCGCCAGCGCCGCCACCGAACGCGCCCTGCGCAAGCTCCGCCGGGAGATCCTCGACATGTCCGGCACCGCCATCCTGCTGTCCTGCGATGTGCTGGCCGGGGAAGCCGACGTGCGCAACGCCTTCCAGGCGGCCAGGAACGACGAGTACGAGGAGATCGTCGACCGCTGCGAGGACTTCCTGCAGCAGGTGAAGAAGGAGTACGCGGAAAACCACTTCACCTACGCCGAGCTTGAGGAGAACGAGGTCGACCTGGTCAAGCTGCGGAACTGGTTCGCCAAGATCCGGGAGCGGGATGCCTTCGACGCGGATGGCCGGCAGGCGGTGGAGAAGGCGCTGGAAGGGTGCGAGCAGTCGCTGGAGGCCTATGCCGCCCGGGTGTACGCCGAGGAAGCGGAGAGCAAGTGATGACCGGCCCGCGTTTACGTCCGCACCAGCAGGAACACGGTCAGGCTCGGCACGTGAGCGACCCGGACCACCCGGTAGTGCGGCCGCAGCAGGGCCGCCTGGGCTCGGGTCACCGCTGCGTACGGGCTTCGGTCGTAGCCGCTGCCCACGATCCAGATCCGAGGCTCCGCGCCCACGCGGCAGCCGGCCGGTTCCTGGCACGGGACGGGGTACAGGCGATCGGCCTGCACGCTGGTCTCGGCGATGAACAGCTGGCGCGGCAGCGGGGTGCCCGGCCGCAGGTCCTGGGCCAGGTAGTACTCAAGGCCGTAGCCGATCATCAGCCAGCGGACTTCTCCTGCCTGGCTCTGGTAGACGATGCCGTCGCCGGCCCGCGCCGACCGCGCGACGACCTGCGCCGCCTGCGCGTAACCCAGATACGAGCCGCCGTCGCCGACGGGATAGGACGACCAGCTGTGCGCCCCGGGCGCGCGGATCACCTGCTGGTCGCCCGCGCCGAGCACGGCGATCAGGGCCAGCCCGACCGTGGCGAACCTCAGGTCGAGGTTGCTCAGCGCGATCCCGGCCAGGACGGCCCAGGCGCCCACGGTCAGCAGCAGGTAGCGGGGAAAGAAGTAGGAGTACGGGCCCTGCGAGGCTAGCCACACCGCGGCCACCGGGACCACGGCGATCGCGGTCATGAACGCGGCTTTCTGCCAGGAGATGGCCCAGGCCAGGACGGCCAGCACGATGAGGGCGGCCGCGACCGAGGTCGAGTAGAACAGATTCCGGCCGAAGAAGGAGAAGTCGGCCAGGTCGATCCCGGGTCGCGGAATCCATTTCACCTGGTCGGCCGCCTGGGCCGAGCCGAGCACGGCCAACGGCAGGCAAACCAAGAGCCCCGCCGCCGCGCTGACCCCGAACCAGAGCTGGCGGTTGTCCCGGTCCTGGTGCCAGCGCAGCGCCACCCCCGCGGCGTGGCCCGCCACCACCGACAGGGCCACCACGTCGACATAACCGAGCAGCGCCAGGCAGCCGGCATAGGCCAGCCAGCGCCGCGCCGACGGCTGGTCCAGGGCGCGCAGCAGCAGCAGGGTGGCGACCATGGCCACCAGCACCTCGAGGGAGTAGAACCGGACCTCCTGGGCGAACCGGGACACGCTCGGCACCAGCGCGAACACCAGCCCGGAGAGCAGACCGGCCCGGGGGCCCGCGAGCCTGCGGCCGACCAGCGTCACGCACGCCGCGGCGGCCGCCATAGCGAGCACCGACAGGCTGCGCATGGCGTCGACGGAGTCGCCGAAGGCCATGATCCAGACGTGCAGGAGCAGGTAGTAGGCGAGCTGGGTACCGCCGGTGTGGCGCGCGGTCGCGATCAGGCTCGACAGCGGCCGGGTCCCGAACGACCAGCTGGCCAGTTCGTCCCGCCACAGCTCGGGGCGGCCGACCTGGTAGAAGCCGAGAACCACGGTCAGCAGCGCCGGCCAGCACCACGGCATCCGCGCTGCCCAGCTGACCAGGGCCGTGTTCGCCAGCACTACCCGGTCCCCGCGCGTCTCGGGTGGCCCGAGAGCCGGGCGCTGCCGCGCGTATTCGGTTACCGTCATCAACCATCCACTCAGTTCGGGGCGCCCGTCACTGACTGGTTAGGCTACGGCCGAATTCGCCGCGCGCCCGCCGGAACACATGCGGCGTAAGGGAGATTTCATAACTGCGCGCTACGGCGTGGGCACGGTCACCGTCGGAGGTACAGCCCGCCGCGCGGGACGTTGCCCGCGCCGAGGGAGGAACTGGGCAGGCCGATGAGCCTGAAGTGCGCTTCGAAGTAGGCGTGCAGCGCGGGAGTCCAGGCGATCCGCGCGCCGGTATAGCCGTTGTTGCCGATCAGCCAGACGTACCGGGCATGCTCGAACGCCTGCTGCCAGACCTGCGTGTCGGCCCGCAGAACCCCGGGACCGGCCACGAAGTCCTTGCCGTCCGTGGTGGCGATCAAGGTGCCCACGGTGTCAACGATGGCGGGACAGCCGGGTGAGCGGGCGGTGAAGCGGCCGATCACGACCGTGGCCGCGGCCGTGTCGGTCAGCACGCACGCCCCGGGCGGGATGAGCACGCCCGCCGCGGACAGGTTCCGGGCCGGATACAGCGTGGTCACGGCGTAGCCGTCGGCCGCGCCCATGGCGGCGACCAGGAGCGCCGCGAACACCCCGACCGCCACCCGGCCGCGGCCATGCGCTTTGCGTGGTAGTTCGGGCTGTGCGAGCTCTCCGGGCCTTACGAGCTGGTCGGGTTTGTGGTGCTTCCCGGGCTTGTCGCGCTTTCCGGGCTTGACCGGGCGGGGCCGCCCAGCGGTCAGGAACCGGGCCGCGGCCAGGGCGATCAGGCTGACCAGGAAGGGACCGGCGAAGGCCGCGTAGTGCACGTACCACTCCGACGGCGAGAACAGCATCCCGACTACCACGAAGGTGCTGATCAGCGCGAACCAGTCCAGAGGGGTGGCCCGGGAGCCGGCCCGCCAGGCCCGCAGCCAGGCCGCGACCACGAACAGGAACAAGACTCCGGCCGCCGTGGACCCGGCCCAGATCTTCGGGTTCACGCCGACGCTGGACAGCCCGATGATCCCGGTGATGTCGGCCAGCCGGGGGTTCGCCCCTACCCGGCCATGCGTCGCCTGGACCAGTTCGGAGACGAAGACGGTCCGCCCGAAACCGTTCGGCGCCAGGGCCAGGAAGGGCAGGCAGGGGACGGCGATCCCGACGGCGAACCCGCCCGCGAAGGGCAGTGCTCGCCGGGGGCGATGACCCCCCGCCACCCCCCGCTCACGGGGGGGCTGCCCACTCCCCCATTTCCGCCTGGCCCGCAGGCGTCGCAGCAGGCACAACAGCCACGCCAGCAGAGCCGGGATGGCGGCCCAGATCTTGACCGCGGCGCCGAAACCGAAGCACACGCCGGCCCAGAACGCGCGGCGGGAGCCGTGCTCGCCGGGTCCTCCCCGATGGCCCGCCAGGTGGTCACCGTCGAATAGGAGCACCGCTCCCAGCAGGCAGAACAGGTTCAGCCAAGGCTCGAGGAACAGGGATTGCGAGGCGTTCAGCGCGGCCGGGTAGATCGCGTAGCCGCCGCTGGCCACACCTGCGGCCAGCGGGCCACGGTGCCGGACGAGCAAGCCGACCAGGACCACGTTGGCGGTGTCCGCGCCCACGGTGAGAATCCGGGCCGCGGCCAGGGCCCACGCGCTGCCGAACACCTTGCCGCCCAGCGCGGCCGGCACCATCAGCAGCATGGAGCCGGGCGGCTGAACCATCGCGAAGTCCCGGTACGGGATCACCCCGTTGACCAGGCGCAGCGCGTTGCCGATGTACACCCCGTCGTCGTACTGGGTGAATCCGAGCAGGTAACCCGGCCGGGTCAGCTGGAAGACCCGCAGGCCAAGGCCGAGCAGGGCGGCCGCCGTGATGACCAGACCGGGGCGCGACCGCCAGATCGGCGGGGCCGGGCGCGCGGGGACGATGCGGGTACCGGCTGTCCCGGTAGCAGGCGGCATGCCCACGCCTAACCCGCCTTTCCGCCCCTCTTTCCTGCTTATCACGGTCTGCGCACGTGCAACCTTACCGACGAACCCGAGTTACGTTGCGCTCGGCCGCGCAGCCGGCTGCTTGCTGATGGTAGTGGGTCACGGTCACCGGGAGGGCCGGAACCCTAGCACATGCCCTACGATCAGCAGGATGACGGTCACTCTGCTTACCAGCCAGTCAACGCCGACGGCGACCGATGCGGACGCTCTTGTTATCGGAGTGTTCCAGGGCGCGGACGGCCCGGTCCCGGCCCCGGATATCGACGACATCGACCTCATGGCCGCCCTGACCGCGCTCGGCGCGGCTGGCAAGCCGGAGGAGCTCACCAAGATCCCCACCGGCGGCCGCCTGGCGGTCCCGGTCATCGTGGCCGTAGGGCTGGGTGCTGCCCCCGGCACCGACCCGTCGGCCCAGGACCCGGCCGAGCGTCACGCTTACTTGGAACGGCTGCGGCGCGCGGCCGGGGCCGCGACCCGCGACCTCACGTCGGGCCGGTCCCGGCGGATCGCCGTTGCCCTTCCGGCCGGCGAGCCGGACGAGGCCGAGGCGGTGGCGCTCGGCGCGCTGCTCGGCGCCTATTCCTTCCGCAGGTACCGGACGACCAGCGCCGCGCCCGGTAACTCCGAAGTCATCGTGCACACCGCCCGGGACCTCGCCACCGACCGGGCCAGAATCCTGGCCGAGGCGATGACGCTGGTCCGCGACCTGGTCAACACGGCGCCCGCGGACATGGTGCCGGCGGACCTGGCCGCGGTCGCCCAGCAGACGGCCAGCGCGAGCGGCCTGGGCGTGCTGGTCCTGGACGAGAACGAGCTGGCCAAGGAGGAATACGGCGGCATCCTGGCGGTGGGCATGGGCTCGGCGCACCCGCCGCGGCTGGTCCGGCTCGAGTACTCCCACCCGGAGGCCACCAGCACCGTGGTCTTCGCGGGCAAGGGAATCACGTTCGACTCCGGCGGCCTGTCGCTGAAGCCGCCGAAGGCCATGGAGACCATGAAGGCCGACATGAGCGGCGCCGCGGCGGTGCTGGGCGCGTTCCAGGCCATCGCCGCGCTCGGCCCCGTGGTCAACGTGGTCGGCTACCTGCCGCTGGCCGAGAACATGCCCGGTGGCGGGGCCCAGCGGCCCTCCGACGTCATCACCATCTACGGCGGCAAGACCGTGGAGGTACTGAACACCGACGCCGAGGGGCGGCTGGTCCTGGCCGACGCGCTGGCCCGCTCGGGCGCGGACGCGCCCGCCCTGCTCATCGACGTGGCCACCTTGACCGGAGCGGCGACGGTGGCCCTGGGCACCCGCATGTCCGGGGTGATGGCCAGCGACGAGGCGCTGGCCGCGCAGGTCGCCGAGTCGGCCAAGCGGGCGGGCGAGGCGATGTGGCCGATGCCGCTGCCCGAGGACCTGCGCAAGGGACTTGATTCGAGCGTCGCGGACATCGCCAACGTGGCCGCGGATCGCGCGGGCGGCATGTTGACCGCCGGGCTGTTCCTGCGCGAGTTCGTGCCGGACGGCGTCCGCTGGGCTCATCTGGACATCGCCGGGCCAGCCTTCAATGATGGCGGCGCTTACGGGTACACCCCCAAGGGCGGCACCGGAGCGGCAGTCAGGACCCTGGTGCAGGTCGCGCTGGACGTGGCGGACGGCAGGCTGTCCTGATTCCGGACGGCTCGGCAACGAGCAAGTGAAATGATGAGGACTGAGTAAGGCGATTAAGGAGGCTCGAGGGGTGGCAGAGGGCATCGGCAGCTACGACATCGTCGTGCTCGGGGGCGGCAGTGGCGGGTACGCCTGCGCGCTACGCGCGGCCGAGCTCGGTAAGCGCGTGGCGCTGATCGAAAAAGACAAGGTCGGCGGGACCTGCCTGCATCGCGGCTGCATCCCGACCAAGGCTCTGCTGCACGCGGCCGAGATCGCGGACCAGGCCAAGGAGAGCGCGAAGTTCGGCGTCAAGACCGCGTTCGGGGGCATCGACGTACCGGGCGTGCAGAAGTACAAGAACTCGGTGGTCGACCGGCTGTGGCGGGGTTTGCAGTCCACCATCTCGGCTCGGAAGATCGACACCATCGAGGGCTCGGGCCGGCTCGAATCGCCGAACTCGGTCAGGGTCGGCGACACCGTCTACGAAGCCGAGCATGTGGTCCTGGCCACCGGATCGGTACCACGCAGCCTGCCTGGGCTGGAGATCGACGGCACGCACGTGATCACCTCCGACGACGCGCTGGAGCTGGACCGGGTGCCCGGTTCGGTGATCATCCTCGGCGGCGGCGTGATCGGGGTCGAGTTCGCGAGCGTATGGCGGTCGTTCGGCGCCGAAGTGACGATCGTGGAGCTGCTGCCTCAGCTGCTGCCGCTGGAAGACGAGACCAGCGCGCAGGTGCTGCAGCGGGCGTTCCGGCGCCGCGGCATCCGTTTCGAGCTCAACACTAGCTTCGAGTCGGTCAAGCACACCGATACCGGCGTCACGGTCACCGTGGAGGGCGGCCGGACGCTCGACGCGGACCTGCTGCTCGTGGCGGTGGGCCGTGCTCCGGTGTCCGAGGGCCTCGGCTACACCGAGGTCGGCGTGGCGCTCGAGCGGGGTTACGTCAAGGTGGATCCGCTCTGCCGCACCAACATTCCCTCGATTTCCGCGGTCGGCGACCTCATCAACACCCCGCAGCTGGCCCACGTCGGCTTCGCCGAGGGGATCATGGTCGCCGAACGGGTCAGCGGGCTCGACGTCAACCCGATCGACTACGACGGCGTGCCGCGGATCACCTACAGCGAACCCGAGGTCGCGTCGGTGGGCCTGACCTCGGCTCAGGTCGCGGAGCGCCGGATCGAGGTCGTCGAGGTCAACTACCCGCTGGGCGCCAACGGCAAGAGCGTCATCCTGCAGACCCAGGGCGCGGCGAAGGTCATCGCCGAGGCCGGTTCCGACGGGTCCGGGCCGGGACGCGTGCTCGGCATCCACCTCGTGGGCAGCAGGGTCGGCGAGCTCATCGCCGAGGGCCAGCTGATCTACAACTGGGACGCGGAGCCCTCCGATGTCGCCCAGCTCATTCACCCGCACCCGACCCAGTCCGAGATTATCGGCGAAGCGCACCTCGCGCTGGCCGGCAAACCCCTGCACTTCCACGCCTAATTTGCTGCCCACCCAAGGAGTCCCCAAAATGTCGGTCTCGGTATCCATGCCGCAGCTCGGTGAGAGCGTCACCGAGGGTACCGTCACGCGCTGGCTGAAGAAGGAAGGCGAGCGCGTAGAGGTGGATGAGCCGCTGCTGGAGGTGTCGACGGACAAGGTGGACACCGAGATCCCCTCCCCCGCGTCCGGGATCCTGCGCTCCATCGCGGTCGACGAAGACGAGACGGTCGCGGTAGGCGCCCAGCTGGCCGTCATCGAGGACAGCGAGACGAGCGACTCCGCACCAGCGCAGACCAGCCCGCCCGCCGCGCAGGACACCTCGGCGCCGCAGACGGCCAGCGCGCCGCCGCAGGACGCCGCCGAGTCCGTGCCGGCCGCCGAGCCCGAACCGGCCACGGCCAGCTCCGACGGGTGGAACACGCCCAGCTACGCTCCGCCTCCCGCCTACGCTCCGCCGCCCGCCTACGGCCAGCCCCCGTCCTACGGCCAGCCCGCCGCGCCGACCCCGGCGGCTCAGGCGCAGCCCTACGCGACACCACCCAGCCAGGCCCCGTCCGCGCCGTACGCGACGCTGCCGTCGATGCCAGCGTCCCCGCCCGCCGCGGCCGAAGCCCCGCCGGCCGCGCAGGCTGAAGCGGCCGCCCCGGCCCAGTCCGCCGGCGAGGAGTACCCGGCACCGACACCGCTGCCAGGGGCCGGCGAGGCGCCCTATGTCACTCCACTGGTCCGCAAGCTCGCCGCCGAGCACGCGGTGAACCTGGAAACCGTCACCGGAACCGGCGTCGGCGGGCGGATCCGCAAGCACGATGTCATGGAGGCCGCCCGGACGCAGCGCGGTTCGCAGGCCCCTCAAGCGTCCCAAGCCGCCCAAGCGTCCCAGGCACCCCAAGCACCCCAGGATGCGCAGGCACCCCAGGACGGGCAGGCGGCCGCGGTACCCCAGCAGGCCCAGCGGCCTGCCGACGGGCCCGCCCCAGCCGGCCAGCCCGCCGCCCCGGCGGCCAGGCGCCCGGCGGTGGTGCCATCCTCGCTGCGCGGTACCACGCAGCGGATGTCCCGGCCCCGTCAGATGATCGCGCAGCGGATGGTCGAGTCGCTGCGGACGTCGGCGCAGCTCACCACCGTGGTCGAGGCCGACGTGACGGCCATCGCCCGGCTGCGCGACCGGGCCAAGGCGGACTTCGAGGCCCGGGAAGGCGTCAAGCTGACCTTCCTCCCGTTCTTCGCGCTGGCCGCCGTCGAGGCCCTGAAGGTGCACCCGAAGCTCAACGCGGTGATCAACGGGGACCAGGTCACCTACCACGACACCGAGCATCTCGGGGTGGCGGTCGATACCGAGCGCGGCCTCATGGTGCCCGTGATCCACAACGCGGGTGACCTGAACATCGGCGGGCTGGCCCGCAAGATCGGTGACCTGGCCCAGCGCACCCGGTCGGGGCAGGTCGGCCCGGACGAGCTGGCCGGCGGCACGTTCACCCTGACCAACACGGGCAGCCGCGGCGCCCTGTTCGACACGCCCATCATCAATCAGCCGCAGGTCGCCATCCTCGGCACGGGCATCGTGGTGCGCCGCCCGGTCGTGGTGGAGGACCCCGCGCTCGGCGAGGTGATGGCGGTGCGTTCGATGGTCTACCTCGCGCTGACCTACGACCACCGGCTGGTCGACGGCGCCGACGCGGCCCGGTTCCTGACCACGGTCAAGAACCGGCTGGAAGAAGGGGCCTTCGAAACCGAACTTGGGCTGTAACCAGCCTGGATGAAGGTCGCCGTAACCGGCTCGTCCGGTCTGATCGGGACCGCGCTGGTGGCCAGCCTCCGGTCGGACGGCCATCAGGTGATCAGGCTTGTCCGGCGGGCACCGAGGTCCGACGACGAGGTGCGCTGGGATCCGCGGGCAGCCGACGCGGGACTTGCCTCCGATCACGGCGCGCTGGAGGGTATCGGCGCCTGCGTCCACCTGGCCGGCGCCGGGGTGGCCAGCCGCCGCTGGACGAGCAGCTACAAGGCGGAGATCCGGGCCAGCCGGGTGCTCGGCACCCGCGCGCTGGCCGGCGCCCTGGCTCGGCTCGGCTCGCCGCCCGCCACGCTGGTGGCAGCCTCGGCCATCGGCTGGTACGGCGAGACCGGCGGCCGTGAGGTGGATGAGACCGACCCGGCCGGGACGAGCTTCCTCGCCCGGCTAGTCCGGGACTGGGAAGCGGCCGCGGACCCGGCCGCCGAGGCTGGCATCCGGGTCGTTCATCCGCGCAGCGGCCTGGTCCTGACCCCGGCCGGCGGGCTGCTGGCCCGGTTGCTTCCCCTGGCCCGGCTGGGCTTGTGCCCCCGGTTCGCGGCGGGCACGCAGGCGATGAGCTGGATCTCGCTGTCCGACGAGATCGCCGCGATCCGGTTCCTGCTGGACCGCGAGGACATCACCGGCCCGGTCAACCTCACCGCTCCGGAGCCGGTCACCAATGCCGCCTTCACCGGCGCTCTCGACGCCGCGGTCGGACGCCGAGATCTGCCCTGGCTGCGGATTCCCGGCCCGATGTTGCGCCTCGGCTTGGGCGAGGCCTCGGTAGAGCTGCTGAGCAGTACCCGGGTGATGCCCAAGCGCCTGCTCGCCGCGGGTTACCAGTTCCGCTATCCCGGCCTGCCCGAGGCCCTGGCCGCAGAACTCACGGCCCGATGAAACTCAGGCGCGGATTGGCCACGGCGGTCGCGACGGTCCTGCTCGGCTGGGTTCCGGTCCTCCTCCCGGCCTCGCCGGCCAGTGCCGCCGCTCCTTCGGTCAGCTGCCGGTCGCCATCTCATTCCGCGCTCGCGGCCACGCTGGACCGCAATATCGACCGGGCCCTGCGCGGCCGGGTTTCCGCGGTCGCGGTGGGCGTCGATGATCCCGGGCGGGGACTGCAGTGCTGGCTCAACAGCTCGGCGCACTTCGATTCGGCCAGCGTGGTGAAGGTGACCATCCTCAGCGCGCTGCTCCGCAAGGCCCAGGAGCAGCACCGCCGCCTCACCCCGACCGAGGCCGCCCTGGCTGCGGAGATGATCACCGAGTCGGACAATGATGCCGCTTCTGACCTGTGGGTCGACGTGGGACCGCACGACCTGCAGCACTTCCTGGACCTCGCGCACATGACGCAGACCCACCTGGGCCCGGGCCCCTACTGGGGTTTGACCAAGATCACCGCCTACAACGAGGTGCTCCTGCTGCGGTTGCTGCTCAACCGGAATGCGGTGCTCGATACCAGCTCACGCGATTACGTGCTCGACCTGATGACGCGGGTCATCCCCGCGCAGCGCTGGGGTGTCCCGGTGGGCGCGCCGACCAGCCTGACCGTCCACGTTAAGAACGGCTGGCTCCCGCTGTACCCGCACGGCTGGCGCATCAACAGCATCGGCGCCTTCACCGGCCGCGGCGGCGGTTACAGCATCGTGGTGCTGACCCAGGACAACCCGACCATGACCTACGGGATCGACACCATCGAGGCGATCGCCAAGGTGATCAACCGCGACCTGAACCCGGCGGCGAAATCACGCGTCCCGTCCTCGACGTCCTCCATGTCGTGGGGCACGCCCGACGAGCCCATCCCGGCCGTCCTACCTGGTAGTACGTAAGGTAGTATCGTTGGTATGAAGGTTAGTGTTAGCCTGCCGGAGGATGATGTCGAGTTCCTCGACTCTTATGCGCGGGCCCAGGGCGCGCCGTCCCGGTCCGCGGTCCTGCACAAGGCCGTCGGGCTGCTGCGAGCCGCCCAGCTCGCAGACGCGTATGAGGAGGCATGGGATTCCTGGGCCTCCTCAGATGAGGCCATGGCCTGGGAAACGGTCGCCGCGGACGGCCTGGGAAGCTGACATGCGCCGCGGCGAGATCGTCACGGTCAACCCTGATCCGGCCCACGGGTCAGAAACCAGCAAGACCCGGCCCGCGGTCGTGGTCAGCAATGACGCGGCCAACGCCACGGCCACCCGGCTCGGACGGGGCGTGATCACCGTCGTCCCGGTGACCTCGAACATCGCGCGCGTTTACGCATTCCAGGTGCTGCTGCCAGCCGGCCAGACCGGACTGCCCCGAGACTCCAAAGCCCAGGCCGAGCAGATACGCTCGGTAGCTGTCGAGCGGATCGGACCACGTGTCGGTCAATTGCCGGCGGCGCTCATCACCGAACTCGACCAAGCGCTTCGCATCCATCTGGGCCTCTAGGGTCCCCATGACGTACAGGACCGGGTTAAGGGCTCGACGTCGATGCCGAGGGGGTGGGCGAGGCGGTCGCAGAGCTCGACACGCTGGCGCTCGGGCTCGGGCTCGGCGACAACGACGGGGATGGCGACGTCGACGGGGATGAGCTGGGCGAGGTCGTCGCGGACGGAGAGGTCGACGGGCTGCTCGAGGGCGAGCTAGACGCGCTGGCCGGGGCCGAGCTGCCCTGGGCGGGGCCGACCAGGTTCGGGGTCTGGACCTGCTGGTGGCCGGTGAACAGCAGGGCGACGGCGGCGATGGCGACGCCGACGACGGCCACCGCTCCCCCGGTGGCCACGCCGGCCGCGAACGAACGGCGGTCCCGGCGGTACTCGGTGCGTCGCCGTTCACGCAGCGAGGCGGGCAACGCGGCCCGGCGGGCGGCCCAGCTGTTCACCGGGGCCGCGGCCATGCCGAGGGTGGGGAACAGCAGCAGGGCCGCCAGCAGCGGCCCGCTCAGCTGGTCGTACTTGGTCAGGGCGCCCGCGATGCCCGCGAAGCCGAACACGGCGAGGATGGACTCGGCCCAGTTGCCCCGCAGCGCCTCCCACCACCTGGTGCGCTCGCTGGTCTTGGGGGTGCGCAGGAACGCGGCCTTCTTGGCGAACAACGCGAGCACCGACGCGCGGGCCACCACCAGCGAGGTGGACTGCCAGATGAAGAACGCGCCGATAGCGTCCCGCCAGGTAGCGCCGGTACCGCGGCGCAGCAGGGCCACCGCCCGGACCAGGCCCAGCAGGAACATCACCGGGACGGCCGCGACCAGGAAGATGGTCAGCTTGCGGAAGAGCTGGCCGCCGCCCGTGGCCAGGTTGGCCGCCCCGGCCAGCAAGAAGATCAGGAACACCAGGCTGAGCAGGTCCCCGTACCACTGCAGCGCGCCGGACAGGTAGGCCCAGCGCTGGGCGCCGGTCAGGTGGTTCGCCCGGTTCGGGCGGCCGGGGATCATCGAGCGCCAGTGCATGCGCAGGATCTGGATGCCGCCGAAGCACCACCGGTAGCGCTGGCCCTTGAGCGCCTCGAACGTCAGCGGCATGATGCCGTGGCCGAACGTCTCGTCGACGTGCTGGCCGTGCCAGCCGGCCCGCAGCAGCCGCAGTGACAACTCGGCGTCTTCGGTGATGCACCACTCGTCCCAGCCGCCGAGCTCATCGAGCGCCACCCGGCGGATCAGCCCCATGGTGCCGGCGAAGATGGCCCCGTCGTGCTCGTTGCGGGACGGCTGGGACACAGCGAAGAAGTACTTGTAGGAGTAGTACAGCCGCCGGTAGTAGCGGGCCTGGGTCCAGTCCCGGTAGTCCTGCGGCGACTGGACGAAGCCGATCCACGGGTCGGCGAACGCGGGCGCGCAACGGCGCAGCCATCCGCGATCGACCTGGTAATCGGAGTCGACGATGCCGATGACCTCGGCGTCCGGCGAGGTCATCTGGCGCAGGGCGTAGTTCAGCGCCCCGGACTTGTACCCCGGCCAGTCCGTCAGGTGGGCGAACTTGACCAGGTGCCGCTCGCACCAGGCTTCCACCGGGCGCCAGAGTTCCTCGTCGTCGGTGTTGTCGTCGATCAGGATGATCTCGTAGCGCGGGTAGTCCAGGCGGAGCAGGGAGCGCAGCGTCGCGATGACCATGTCCGGCGGCTCGTTGTGCGCCGGGACGTGCAGGCTGACCATGGGCAGCTCGGCGTCCGGGACCGACAGCCTGGTCCTGCTCGTGATGCGGCGGCGCCAGTGCGCGGTGCCCAGCGCGTCGCAGAGTTCCCACAGGTACGCGCAGCTCAGCACGGCGGCGAAGATCTCGAGCAACCAGAGCAGGACACCACCCACGGTGCTGAGCGGCCCGAGGTTGCTGTGGAAGGTCCACTCAATCGCGTAGATCAGGTACACCACGAACAGGAATACGGTCGTGGACCAGCACAGGTTGGCGCGCGCCGACCATCGCCTGGTCACTGGCAGCCAGATCAGGCTGGCGACCAGGACGCCGGCGGCCCCGGCCACCAGGTTGTGTTCCGTCGCCCCGATCAGCCGCAGGACGCCGGCTACCGCCGCGGCCAGCACCACCGAGCCGATCACGGCCAGCACCAGGCGCCGCACCGCGGGCCAGGTCCCGGCGCCCCGGTCCACGAGCCGGGCGGGCACGAACAGCGCCGCCGAGCCGAGCGGCGCCGCCACGATCCCGGCCA
The DNA here is from genome assembly GCA_003140115.1 of Actinomycetota bacterium. The sequence continues at coordinate 29,414 of PLIQ01000341.1, forward strand.
GCAACAGAGCCTGAAGCATGCGACAGCCCCTTATGGGTGGGTTAGGCGCAGTTTAGTGAGGTCCCCTGGTTACCCGGGAAGCAAGCCGTCAATCCTGGGGCACGCACCATGGCCCGTTCGGCATCAATCAAGAACAAGCCAGCGGTCAGCATTTCAGCGGTCGGGCTGTAGGACGATGTCGAAGGTCGCCCGCTGGAACGGTCCGGTGAGGCCGTAGCGGGCGGCCTGGTCCGGGTCATCGACGGAGGTGAACTCGGTGATCAGGCTCTTCTTCACCGCGAACACCGCGTCGGATTCGATGTAGGGGCTGCCGGCCACGAAGATGTGCGTGGTCAACGCGCGATGCCCGGGGGCGGTAGCGATGAAGTGGATGTGCGCCGGG
>PLIQ01000489.1 GCA_003140115.1 Actinomycetota bacterium
CGGCCGCCCTCGTCCTTGGACAGGATGTAGACCTGGCCCTCGAACTCGGTGTGCGGGGTGTTGGTGCCCGGCTTGATGACGACCTGGCCGCGCTCCACCTCCTCGCGCTTGATGCCGCGCAGCAGCAGGCCCACGTTATCGCCGGCCTGGCCGTCGTCCAGGATCTTGCGGAACATCTCCACGCCGGTGACGACGGTGGACTGCGCCTTCTCCTTGATCCCGATGATCTCGACGGTCTCGCTGGTGTGGATCGTGCCGCGCTCGATCCGGCCGGTCACCACGGTGCCGCGGCCGGTGATCGAGAACACGTCCTCGACCGGCATCAGGAACGGCTTGTCGATCTCGCGGACCGGCTCGGGGATCGAGTCGTCGCACGCGTTCATGAGCTCGAGGACCTTCTCTCCCCACTCGGCGTCGCCCTCGAGCGCCTTGAGTGCCGATACCCGGACCACCGGCACGTCGTCACCGGGGAACTCGTACTCGGTGAGCAGCTCGCGGACCTCAAGCTCGACGAGCTCGAGGATCTCCTCGTCGTCGACCATGTCCGCCTTGTTCAGCGCCACCACGATGTAGGGCACGCCGACCTGGCGGGCCAGCAGCACGTGCTCGCGGGTCTGCGGCATCGGGCCGTCGGTCGCGGCGACCACGAGGATGGCGCCGTCCATCTGGGCCGCACCCGTGATCATGTTCTTGATGTAGTCCGCGTGACCCGGGCAGTCCACGTGCGCGTAGTGACGCTTCTCGGTCTGGTACTCGACGTGCGAGATCGAGATCGTGATCCCGCGCTCCTTTTCCTCCTTCGCGTTGTCGATCTGATCGAAGGGGGTAAAGGGGTTGACGTCAGGCATCTTGTCGTGGAGCACCTTGGTGATCGCCGCGGTCAGCGTGGTCTTGCCGTGGTCGATGTGCCCGATGGTGCCGATGTTGACGTGCGGCTTGGTCCGCTGGAACTTGGCCTTCGCCACTGGTTTCTCCTCGTTAGTTGCTGTTCCGGCCTGGCCGCCGCTGGCGGCGGGGCCACCCGCCGTGGCAGGCGGGGGTGGAACGGGTTTGGGTCCGAACTGACTGACTACTCGCCTCGCGCCTTGGCGATGATCTCCTTGGCGATGCTGGGCGGGACCTCAGCGTACGAATCGAACTGCATGCTGTAGTCCGCCCTGCCCTGGGTGCGGCTGCGCAGGTCCCCCACGTAGCCGAACATCTCCGACAGCGGGACGAGCGCCTTGACCGCCCTGATCCCGGATCGCTCCTCCATGGCCTGGATCTGGCCACGGCGGCTGTTCAGGTCGCCGATGACTTCGCCCATGTAATCCTCCGGCGTCCTGACCTCGACGGCCATGACCGGCTCGAGTAGCACGGGCCCCGCCTGGGCNNGCCGCCTTCTTGAACGCCATCGAACCCGCGATCTTGAAGGCCAGCTCGGACGAGTCGACCTCGTGGTAGGCGCCGTCGGTCAGCGTCACCTTCAGGTCGACCATCGGGTAGCCGGCCAGGACGCCGAACTCGGCGGCTTCCTGGCAGCCGGCGTCCACCGAGGGGATGTACTCCCTGGGGATCCGGCCTCCGGTCACCTTGTTCTCGAACTCGTACCCGCCGCCGTCGCCGCCGGTCGGCTCGAGGTTGATGAGCACCCGGCCGTACTGGCCAGAGCCACCGGTCTGCTTCTTGTGCGTGTACTCGACCTTCTCCACCTTGCGGGTGACGGTCTCCCGGTAGGCGACCTGCGGACGGCCGATGTTGGCCTCGACGTGGAACTCGCGCCGCATCCGGTCGACCAGCACCTCGAGGTGCAGCTCGCCCATGCCGGCGATGATCGTCTGGCCGGTTTCCTCGTCGGTCCTGACCTGGAAGGTCGGGTCCTCCTCGGCGAGCCGGCCGATCGCGGTGCCCAGCTTCTCCTGGTCACTCTTGGTCTTCGGCTCGATGGCCACGTTGATCACCGGGGCCGGGAACGTCATCGACTCCAGGACGACCGGCTTGTCCATCGCGCTGAGCGTGTCGCCGGTGGTGGTGTCCTTGAGCCCCATCACGGCCACGATCTGCCCGGCCACCGCGAACGGGCGCTCCTCGCGCTTGTTCGCGTGCATCTGGTAGATCTTGCCGATCCGCTCGCGGCGGCCCTTGATCGAGTTCAGCACGTTGCTGCCCGACTCCACGGTGCCGGAGTAGACGCGGATGTAGGTGAGCTTGCCGAGGTGCTGGTCCGACATGATCTTGAACGCGAGGGCCGCGAACGGCGCCTCGGGGTCGGGCTCCCGCTCGATGACCGTATCCTCGTCGCCCACCTTGTGGCCCTTGACGGCCGGGATGTCGACCGGGCTCGGCAGGTAGTCCACGATCGCGTCGAGCATCGGCTGGACGCCCTTGTTCTTGAACGCGGTCCCGCACAGCACCGGGGTCAGCGCGCCGGCCACGGTCGCCCGGCGGATGGCCGCGATGAGCTGCTCCTCGGTGGGCTCGGTGCCCTCCAGGTACAGCTCCATCATCTCGTCGTCGTTCTCGGCGATGTTCTCGAGCAACCGGTCACGGTATTCGCGCGCGGCCTCGGCGTGGTCGTCCGGGATCGCGACGATGTCGTACTTGTCGCCCTTGCCCTCGGTCTGCCACAGCAGCGCGCGCATCCGCACCAGGTCGATAACGCCGCGGAAGTCGGCCTCCACGCCCCAGGGCAGCTGGACGACGAGCGGCGTCGCGCCCAGCCGGTCGATGATCATGTCCACGCAGCGGTGGAACTCGGCGCCGACCCGGTCCATCTTGTTGACGAAACAGATCCGCGGTACGCCGTACCGGTCGGCCTGGCGCCACACCGTCTCGGACTGCGGCTCCACGCCGGCCACGGCGTCGAACACCGCGACCGCGCCGTCCAGGACGCGCAGCGAGCGCTCGACCTCGACGGTGAAGTCCACGTGCCCGGGCGTGTCGATGATGTTGATCGTGTGGCCGAGCCAGGTCGTGGTGGTCGCGGCAGACGTGATCGTGATGCCGCGCTCCTGCTCCTGCTCCATCCAGTCCATGGTGGCCGCGCCCTCATGGACCTCACCGAGCTTGTAGTTGATGCCGGTGTAGAAGAGGATCCGCTCGGTTGTCGTCGTTTTGCCCGCGTCGATATGCGCCATGATCCCGATGTTGCGGACCTTGGCGAGGTCTACGGCGGTCTGGGTGGCCACTTTAATCCTTCATTCTCGTAAGTCTCGTTGATGAGCCTGGGTCAGGCTCGCGTCTACCAGCGGTAATGGGCAAACGCCTTGTTGGACTCCGCCATCTTGTGCGTGTCCTCGCGCCGCTTCACGCTGGCGCCGAGGCCGTTGCTGGCGTCGAGCAGCTCGTTCATGAGCCGCTCGGTCATGGTCTTCTCGCGGCGGTTCCTGGCGTAGGCCACGATCCAGCGCAGCGCCAGCGTGGTGCTGCGGGACGCGCGGACCTCGACCGGCACCTGATAAGTCGCGCCGCCAACCCGGCGGCTCTTGACCTCCAGGGTCGGCTTGACGTTGTCCAGGGCGCGCTTAAGGGTGATCACGGGATCGTTGCCGCTCTTGTCGCGGCACCCCTCGAGCGCTCCGTACACGATGTGCTCGGCCAGCGAACGCTTGCCGTCCTTGAGCACCTTGTTGGCGAGCGCGGTGACCAGCGGCGAGCCGTAGACCGGATCGGTGACAAGCTGCCGCTTAGCCGCGGGACCCTTGCGAGGCATATCAGCTCTTCTCCTTCTTCGCTCCGTACCGGCTGCGAGCCTGCTTGCGATTGCGGACGCCCTGGGTGTCCAGGGAGCCGCGGATGATCTTGTAACGGACACCGGGCAGGTCGCGCACCCGGCCGCCGCGCACGAGCACGATCGAGTGCTCCTGCAGGTTGTGCCCTACGCCCGGGATGTACGCCGTGACCTCGATCTGGCTGGTCAGCCTGACCCGGGCCACCTTGCGCAGAGCCGAGTTCGGCTTCTTCGGCGTCGTCGTGTAGACGCGCGTGCACACGCCGCGGCGCTGCGGGCTCTCCTTGAGCGCCGGCGTCTTGTTCTTCGCTACCTTGTCCTGGCGGCCCTTTCGGACCAGCTGCTGGATCGTGGGCAACCGCGTCTCCGTCTTTCCCGTCGTGTTAGCTTCCGAGGTCACTACACGGGCTGAGGCCCCGAAATCGGGACCCTGCAGTCCGTCTAGCTGGGCTTTCTTATCCTCCGCCGACCCCCGAGGTCGGGCGTGTCGCCGTGACCGGGAGTCAGTGGCCCGTAGCGAGCCGACTACTGGGAGGAGGAAAGCCCGTGCTGCCAGCCGGTCGGCCACCCGGAGCCGGTCCGTAGACCGTCAGCCCCGGGCCTAGCCATCAAGCCCAGCCATCAACTGGCATACGTACGTGCCCATGCGGACACGGACACGGATCAAGAACTTACCATGACCCAACTCTCAAGCAAAATCGAGCCTCCACCCGACCCGGTCCCCCGGGGAACGTGGATGCTCGTCCCGCGTTGCTCCTATATCCAACAAGCTCCCCGCCCCTTTTAATCCCGCCGGCGAGGGCGGGACGGGGGGCGGGCACCACGGGTCGTTCGGCGTAAATATAGAGCACGGGCTGGCGGCCGGCTCTGAAAGCGGTCGCCAGCCCGTGACTCGTACTTACCTGTTGTAAGAGCCGAAGTCGTACTCTTCCAGCGGGACGGCCTCGCCGGAGCCCTGGCCGAAGGCGTAGTTCTCCGCCTCGGTATAGGCGCCCGGCGGGAAGGCCGAGGTGCGGGCGTCGTCGGTGGGCTCGACCCGGATGTTCCGGTAGACCGGCATGCCGGTACCGGCCGGGATGAGCTTGCCGATGATGACGTTCTCCTT
>PLIQ01000592.1 GCA_003140115.1 Actinomycetota bacterium
CACGCCGCCGGCCGCACCAAGGTAATCGCCGTCGACCACAAGATCGACGAGGTCAACCAGTCCATCGACGACGTCCTCGCCGGCACTGTCCCGGCCCGGGTCATCTTCCACTTCTGATCGCTGCCTCATTCGGCGATGTGCGGTCAGGGCGTCGCCGGGCCGGTCGGGCTAACGGCCGCTCGTGTTCCGGTCCGGTGCCAAGCGCCGCGCCGGACACGGCGGCGTGCGGATACTTCCTGGCCTCCGCGTCCGGCCAGCAGGAATGATGTCACTGCATCGGTGAAGCCGTCCGGATCCTCCCAGAAAAGCAGATGGCCCAGCTCAGGGAAGGTCACGAGCCGAGCGTCCGGGATCCGGTCCGCGAGCAGCCTTCCGTTGCGCGGGTCGACCACGGTATCTGCGCCGCCCTGCAGGACCAGCGTGCGCGCCCGGATGCGCGCCTGCCTCCAGCGCCCGGCGTACAGCGCTCCCGCGGCAGCCTGGGCCGCCAGGGCTCGCGGGTCCGGCGGCGGCTGGGAGTCCTGCAGCTCGAGAAGGCGATCTACGAGTTCTGGATGGTCCTGGACGGTCCGCGCAGACAGGGCATTCTCCGTGTGGCGGCGCCGCGCCTCCTCGGCCCTGATGACGGCGGTTACCAGTATCAGCCGTAGGGCGGCAGGGGGCATGGGGTAGGCGAAGGGCCAGCCCGGTGCCGTGCAGGCGAGGACGAGACCGTCGACCCGCTCGGCGTGGGTAATCGCCAGTTCCTGGGCCACCATCCCGCCCAGGCTGGCCCCCATCACGTGGGCCCTGCGGATGCCAGCGGCATCGAGCACGGCGACGATATCGCCGGCCATGGCGGCTACGCCAAACAAGCCGGCCGGCCGGTCACTGCGCCCGAACCCCCGGTTGTCCACCAGCACAAGCCGGAAGTGGTGCCGCAGTTTCCGCAGCACCGGATCCCATCCGGAACGGTCGAAACCCATCCCCTGGATCAGGACCAGCCGTGGCCGCCGCCGGTGCATAGTTCCGCGCAACTCGTAGGCGATCCGCAGGTCACCGCTGCGGGCGTACCGGGTCCCGCTCACATCGCCTCCTCGGCGGCGGCTGTCAAGGAGAGGTCGATGCGTATAGTTAGCATTTGCTAAGTATATCAAGCGATCGCGCTGGGCCCCTGGCGGAACGGCTATCCGGCGCGTGACTGGATTGCGGTGAGCGCCACGGTGTACACGATGTCGTCCACCAGGGCACCGCGGCTGAGGTCGTTCACCGGCTTGGCCAGGCCCTGGAGCATCGGGCCGATGCTCAGTACCTGCGCGCTGCGCTGCACCGCCTTGTAGGTGGTGTTGCCGGCGCCGAGGTCTGGGAAGATGAAGACGCTGGCGCGCCCGGCCACTGTGCTGTCTGGCCGCTTGTTCTGCGCCACCGAAGCGATGGCGGCCGCGTCGTACTGCAACGGGCCGTCGACGGCCAGACCGGGTTCGCGTTCACGCACGATCCGAGTCGCCTCGGCGACCTTGTCGACGTCGCTGCCCGTACCTGAGGTGCCGGTGCTGAAGCTGATCATCGCCACCCGGGGCTCGATGCCAAAGGCCCGGGCCGAGGCCGCGCTGGCAATGGCGATGTCGGCCAGTTCCTCGGCGTCGGGCCGGGGGTTAATGGCGCAATCGCCGTAGACGACGACCTCGTCCGGCAGGCACATGAAGAACACCGACGACACCAGCCGGCTGCCTGGCCTGGTGCCCAGGATCTGCAGCGCCGGGCGAACCGTGGCCGCGGTGGTGTGGACCGCGCCCGCGACCAGGCCGTCGACCTCGCCCTGCTNNAGCATCATGGTGCCGACCATGATGGGGTCGGTGAGGTGATCGCGTGCCATCTCCTCGGTCCAGGCTTTGTGCCGCCGCAGCTCGGCCAGCGGGGCGACGTAGCACTCGGCGACAGCCCGGGGGTCGACCACGGTGACGCCGTCGGGCAGTCGCAGCCCGAGGCTGCGGGCCAGCCCGGCGACCTGGTCCGGCGGTCCCAGCAGCACGCAGCGGGCGNNGCGCACGCGACCGCGGCCTGCACGATGCGAGGCTCGGTGCCTTCGGGCAGTACCACGCACGCGCCGGCGGCGCGGGCGAGCTCGACCAGATGGAAGCGGAAGGCGGCGGGGCTGAGCCGGCGAGACCTAGAGGAGCTGCGCAGCGACTCTAGCCAGACCGCGTCCAGTGCATCGGCGATATTGTCTACTACGCCCTTGATCCGTTCCAGGTCGTCGATCGGCAATCCCGGGTCGAGGTCACGAACCCGCGTCGCGGTCTCGTAACTGTCGTCGTCGACCACAAGGACGGGAAGCCCGGTCGCGCACGCAGCCCGGGTCAGCGCCCATACCCGTGGGTCCGGCTCGGTCCCGGCGGTCAGCAGCAGGGCGGCCAGCCGGGTCCCGCTGAGCGCGGCGAGGCAGGCCGCCATGACCACGTCATGGCGGTCTCCGGGGACCACGACGAGCCGGCCCTCGGTGAGCACGCGAAGGCCGCCAGGGACGCCCTGGGCGAACACCGCCACCTCTTTGATACGCCGGGACAGGTCACCCTCGCTGAGCACC
>PLIQ01000515.1 GCA_003140115.1 Actinomycetota bacterium
CGGAATTCACCCCGCACAGCTTCGCCGCCGGGCAGGACGATGTCCACCTGCTCGTCCGATGGACGTTCCGGTCGATCATCACCGGCCAGCAGGCATCGATGACCATGCACCACTACTGGCGGATCCGCGACGGCAAGATCGACCACTTCCGCGGCAGCGAAGACACCCAGCAGACCGCCCTGGTCCTCACCCCAGACCTGGCGCCGACCCGGAATTCATAACGTACGCCCACCGCCCCCGTCGGGCTCGTCGCCGACGGGGGCGGCCCGGTGATCCGGGGGTTCATGCGGTGACGTACCTCCTACGACAGTCCGCTTTGCGCCGGGAGGCGCCATGATCCTCATCGTCGTCAGGCATCTGATCAGGCCTGAGTTCACGGATGACTTCCCGCGCATGGCCGAACTGCAATGAAGCACCAGCCCATCCGGTACGAGCGCGACCGCTTCTACCCGATGCCGGTCGCCGAGGCGTGGCGGCTGCTCGCCGATACCGATCATCTCAACCGGGCCATCGGCCTGCCGTCGGTGGAGTTCTCCGCGCTGCCTGACCCGCTGATCCGGCGGGCTAAGGCCAGGGCGTTCGGTGTCATAGCAGTGCGCTGGCATGAGCTCCCCTTCGACTGGATCCGGGAACGCCGCTACGCGGTGCGCCGTGAATTCGAGGGGGGTCCGCTCGCGACCGTGGTGGTCGGCATCGAACTCCTGCCGAACGAACATGGCGTCACAGTCCGCTCATACGCGGAGTGCACCCCGGCCAACGTCGCCGGCCGGCTTGTCTGGCGTCTGGCCCGGAAATCCGTTACCGACCTGCTCGATTTCTGCGACCACTACCTGGAGCGCAAGGAAGCCGGGCGGGTGGACCCTGTGCCGGTGCCCCGGGGCAGACCCGCCGTCAACGGGGCCCTGCTCGACCGGCGTCTTGGCCAGCTGACCAGCGCCGCCGTGCGGCCCGAGGCGATCGGCCTGCTCAAGGAGCACATCCTGGAGGGCAGCGATGACCAGCTGACCCGGATCCGGCCGTTTGCCCAGGCCGACCTGTGGGGTGCCGACCGTCTGGAAGTGCTCCGGCTATTCCTGCACGCCACATCGGCCGGGCTGTTCGAGCTCCGGTGGGAACTCATGTGCCCGAACTGCCGGGTGCCCAAGGCGGAGACCGGCTCGCTGGTGCAGCTGCCGGTGCAGTTTCACTGCGACACGTGCGGGATCACCTACGACGCCGACCTCGATCAGCGGGTCGAACTGCGGTTTTCCGTCCACCCCGCCATCCGTAGGGCAGACGAGGCGGTGTATTGCATCGGCGGGCCGCTGCGGATGCCGCATGCGGTGGCCCAGCAGTACATCGGGCCGGCCGTCGCCCCGGCGACGTGGGAAAGGCAGCCGCCACCGGGCCAGTCCGCCAGCGAGCGCAGCGGCTGGCCGTTGTTCAAGCCTCGGCAGACCTCGTCGTACTGCTCGGTGGTTCCGCCGGGAAAGTTGAAGATCACGCCGATGGCCATGAGTTTTCTCCTGACTCACTGATCCGTGCGGCAGACTCAGGTGCCCGCCCGATCCTGGTACGTCGCGGGGACGGTTCCTGGATCACTCCGAGGCGGACGGGATAGCCGCGCTAGGTCGCCAGCCGCCCGGCGCTGGCCGGGTGCCGCAGAACGGAGGAACCTGAAGCTGGCCACATCATGCGCGGCTCGGGAACGATGGGGGAGACAAAACGATGGGGGAGACGAGGAGGTGGCCATGCGTCTCGGGATGGTGCGCACCGTAACCGGTGAAGCGAGCGTGGCGGTACAGCGCGGAGATGACTGGGTGCCCTTGCTAGAGACATCCGGCGCGGACCAGTTCGGGTCGGCCCGCACCGACCTGCTGGCCTTCCTCGGCGCGGGCGAGCAAGTCCACCAGCTGGCCCAGGAACTGGCCTCCACGGCCCCGCCCGCCGAGCCGGCCGCGCCATTGCTCAGCTTGCCGTTCCGCCCCACCGCGTTCCGCGACTGCTCGCTGTGGGAAGAGCACATGATCGGCGTGGCCCGCGGCCTGCTCCGGTTGCGCCAGTCGGTCGCCGGGACGGTGAGCGACGGCTACGAGCGGCTGGCCCGGCGTCCGTTCCCCCGGCTGCGTCCCCGCCCGCTGTGGTACGAGCAGCCGCTGTACTACAAGGGCAACCCGGCCACGTTCATCGGTGACGAAGCGACCGTCCGCTGGCCGGCCTACGCCCAGGCCCTGGACTACGAGCTGGAGGTCGGGGTCGTCATCGCCCGGGACTGCTCCGACCTCACGCGCGAGGAGGCCCTCGGCGTGGTGGGCGGCTTCGTCTTGCTCAACGACTTCAGCGCCCGGGACGTGCAGTTCCGTGAGATGGTCGAGGGCCTCATGGGGCCAGCCAAGTCCAAGGACTTCGGCACCGCGCTTGGCTCGGTCGTGGTCACCACGGAGGAATTCCTGCCCGCCCTGGACGCGCTGACCGCCGAGGTCCGCGTCAACGGCGAACTGTGGGGCACGGGGAGGACCCGAAACATGCAGCACTCCGTGGCGGACGTCATCGCCTACGCCAGCGCCGGCGAGCAACTGGAAGCGGGCACGGTCATCGGGCTCGGCACGGTTCCGGGCTGCAGCGGGATCGAGACCGGCCGCTGGCTCTCGCCCGGCGACGTCGTCGAGCTGTCGGCTGGCCCGCTCGGCGGGCTGCGCAACACGGTAGGGGAGCCGGAGCCGTGGCGGCAGCCGGGAACGATCACCCGGGCCCGGTGGAGCATCGTGAACCGCTCCGGCGAGCAGCCCGACCCGCAGGCCGACCCCGCGCCCTGGACCCCGCCGTCCGCGTCGGCCAAGACGGCCAAGACCGGCAAGACGACCAAGACCGCCAAACTCGCCCCCAACCAGGTGCTCGACCAGGTGGAGCGGTGGGAGGTCCCCGGCGGCACCAGGCCCGAGGACGTCGTGTTCGACCCCGCCGGCCGGCTGTACGCCGGCGTCGAAGACGGCCGGATCTGGCGCTGGCCCGCCACCTACCCCGGCTCAGGCCACGCCGAACTGTTCGCCGACACCCACGGCCGCCCGCTCGGCCTCGAGATCGACCCGCGCGACGGAACCCTCCTCGTGTGCGACGCCTACCGGGGACTGCTCCGAATCGAGGAAACCGGCCACCCGCGTGTCCTGGCCCAGGCTTATGACGGCCGCAAGCTCAAGTTCACCAACAACGCCGCCGTCGCGGCCGACGGCACCGTCTACTTCTCCGACAGCTCGACGCGGTTCCGGATCGAGCACTACAAGCAGGACCTGCTCGAACACCGGCCGAACGGCCGCGTGTTCCGCTACCGCCCTGATGCCAAAGATCTCGACCTCGTCGCGGACGGCCTCTATTTCCCGAACGGCGTGGCTCTCGCCCCCGACGAGTCGTTCCTGCTCGTCGCGCAGACCGCGGCGTACGACATCGTGCGCATCCCGCTCACCGGCCCCGCCGCGGGCCGTCCCGAACCGTTCGCGTCCAACCTGCCGGGCCTGCCCGACAACATGTCCCCGGCCGGCGACGGCAGCTACTGGGTCGCGTTCCCGTCGCCGCGGCTGCCGCTGGTCGACCGGCTGATGCCGCATCCGGCCCCGCGGCGCATCGCCGCGCGCCTCCCCGAACGGCTGCAGCCCGCCGCGGCGCGCTACGGGCTCGTCGTCCGGGTCGGCGGCGACGGAACGATCCTCCAGTCGCTGCACGGCCCGGCCGGGTCCTACCGCGAGATCGTGGGCGTGCGGCAGCATGACGGCTGGTTGTACCTGGGCAGCCTGGCCGAGACCGCGGTCGGCCGGGTCCGGATCCCGACCTGAGCCCGGCCCGGATCAGCGCGCCTCGCGGACCCGCACGCGGACGACCGCCTGGCCCAGGGTCGGGTGGCTGACGGTGACCGCGACCGTGCCAGGCGAGCCGGGCCGCGACCGGATCCATACCGCGCCGACCCCGCCTGCCGCCGCGAAATCGAACGGGCTCTCGCCGACCAGCACGGCCGGCCCCTCGAGCGACAGCGTGACCTGCCCGGTGACGTACGGCCGCGGCGCCCCGTAGCGGTCCACCACCCGGAACACCAGGCGGGTCGCGTCCACCCCGTCACCGTCGATCTCGTGGTCGTCCAACGCCAGCGACAACCGGTCGAACGACGGGTCGGACGCCAGCGACCGCGATGCGACCAGGTCCGGCCCCAGGTACCCGTCGATCCGCAGGTCCGGCAGCGCCGACCCGTCGACCCCGCGGAAGTCGACGAACGACGGCGGGTAGGCCAGCGCCCCGTAGTCGGCGGCGTCGGGCCAGGCGGTACACAAATGCGACCCGCCCACGTACACCTCCAGCCGGTCGGTGTTGGCGCAGATCATCGCGGCCGGCAGGCTGGTGACCGGCGAGACCGGGCCGAAGTCCCAGTAGAACGCGGGCTCGATGACCGGCCTGACCTGCGGGTCGACCTGCGCCCGGTAGATCGCGGCGCCCGGCTTGGCCACCCGGAACAGGTCCACCACCCCGGTGTACTTCACGCCCCGGTAGATGTTGCCGCCGCTGCCGGACGGGTAGTCGATCCCGGACCAGGCCAGCAGCCCGCAGTACCGGTCGTCGGAGGCGGCGATGGCGTGCACCCGCCCGTGCGCGGTCGCCTGGCCCTGCTGGACAGCCTGGGGGTCGGTGCGGCGGTAGAAGCGGGCCGGCCCGGACAGCGTGCCGACCGCCTCGGTGACCAGGTACGGCCGGCCCACCCCGTCCACCGGCGGCTCCAGCGACGGCTGCTTGTCGCCGGCCGCGTCGGTCACCGAGGAATAGTCGTTCTCCGCGAACACGTCCTGCTCGTAGTCCGTGGTCAGGCGCATCCCGGCCATCGCGCCGGCCGTCTGCCGCGAGTCATCCAGGGTGTGCGCCAGCTGGTTGGTGCTGGTGTAGAACGGGACGTTGTTCGGGGTCTCGTTGAGCCGCGCGCCCCAGATCACGATCGACGGGTGGTTGCGGTCCCGGACGATCATCTGCCCGATGTCGCGGGAGGCCAGCGCCAGCCAAGCCTCGTCACCCAGGTAACCCCACCCCGGAACCTCCTCCCAGGCCAGCAGCCCGAGCTCGTCGCAGGCGTCGAAGAAGGCCTCCGACTGCGGGTAATGCGAGCAGCGCACCATGGTGCAGTTCAGCTCTCGCCGGATGATCTCGGCGTCCTTGGCCTGCACCCGGGCGGGCATCGCGCCGCCGGCGAACGGGAAGAACTGGTGCCGGTTGACGCCGAGCAGCTTGACCCGGCGGCCGTTCAGGTAGAACCCGTCCAGCGCGAACGTGGCCTCGCGGAACCCGATCCGCACCCGGTACTCGTGCTCCCGGCGGCCGTCCACCCGCAGGCTCGCCACCACGTGGTACAGCTTCGGCTGGTCGATGTCCCACAAGGTGACCTCACCCAGCCCGGACAGCGTCACGGTCACCGTGGTCTGGCCCGGCCCCGCAACAGCCACCGGCACCCGTCCGGAAGCAATCTCGAGGCCCTCGGACAGCAGCGAAACCACCACCTCCGCGGACCCAGTCGGCACCACCGCGGCGTCCACCGTGACCTGCACCACCACCTGCCGGGCCGCGGGGTCCAGGACGTTGATCGGCTTGGCGAACACGCCGGCCAGGAACACCTCCGGTACCACCCGCAACTGCACGTCCCGGTAGATCCCGCCCGGCTGCCAGAAGTCCACCGACGTGTTGACCTGCGGCGCGGGCCGGTCCGGCGGCACGTTGAGGTTGAACGTCGAGTCGAGCCGGACCGCCAGCACGTTCCCGGCCGGCTGCAGCAAGCCGGTGAGCTCGCAGCTGAACGGCAGGTACCCGCCCAGGTAGTCGCCCACCTGCGTCCCGTTCAGCGTCACCGTCGAATGGGTCAGGCCCGCGCCCACGTCGAGGAACACCCGCCGCCCCGCGTCCAAAGCCTCAGACGGCGCGTCGAAGTGCTTCCGGTACACCCATACCCGCTCCCAGCTGGCCGGATCCCAGTCCTGCCAGGACAGCGGCGCCACCGTGTGCGGCGGCGTCACCGGCTCCAAGCCGCTGTCGTCGAATCCGGGCAGGCTGCTGCCGTCGACCGCCGGCCCGAACCGCCAGCCGGCCCCGAACGGGATGACCATCACAAGCTCCTCCCGGGGTTATCGTCGGTGCGTGTGCACCGTCGTAGTCAGTCTCGCGCCCGCCGAACCGATGCCGCTGCTGCTCCTGGGTTTCCGCGACGAGTTCGCCGGCCGCCCGTGGCTGCCGCCGGCCCGGCACTGGCCGGGATCGCCGTTGGTCGGCGGGCGTGACGAGCAGGCCGGCGGCACCTGGCTGGCGGTCCACCCGCAGATCCCGCGTGTGGCCTGCATCCTGAACACCCGCGGCCAGCAAGCCGCGCCAGAAAACCGCCGGTCCCGGGGCGAACTCCCGCTCCGCGCGGCCGCCGAGGGCCCCCGCGCCCTCAACGACCTGCACGACCACCCTGAACAGCTGCGCACCTACGACCCGTTCTTCCTGATCTGCGCCGACGTCATCCCCGCCGCCGAAGCGCTGATGCTGAGCTGGGACGGCACCCGCGCCGCCCGCGAGAGCCTCGAACCCGGCAACACCCACGTCATCACCAACGCCGGCCACACCTACCCGTCTGCCCACCGAGACGCCAAGGCCGAGCACTTCGGCCCGAAGTTCGCCGCCCACCGTCCCGACGCCGACCCGGCGGCCACGATCAAGGACGCCTGGGGCGACTGGCTCACGCTGGCCGGCGGCGACGGCCTGTCCGACACCGACCCGGGCGCGGTCATCGCCCGCCGCGAGCTGCCCGACGGCCGGCTGTGGGGCACCACCTCGGTCAGCCTGGTCGCCCTCGGCGCCCACGGCCTGCGCTACGACTTCCAGCCCGTCCCCGCCGACCCGACTACCTGGTATAGCGTTTCCAGATCGTAACGCTGGAACGCGTCCACGTACTTGGCCAGCAGGTCGGCCCGGTCGGCCTCGACCGTCACCGGACGCTGGTTCTCGGGCAGCGCGGCCAGGGTGGCCCGGGCCCGCTGCAGCGCGCTGTTCACCGCGGGCACGCTGGTGCCGAGCGTGCTGGCCGCCTCCGCGGCGGGTATGCGCAGCACCTCGCACAAGATCAGCGTGGCCCGCTGCCGGGCCGGCAGGTGCTGCAGCGCGGTCACGAACGCCAGCCTGATCGTGTCCCGGGCCACCGCGATGTCGGCCGGGTCGCCGTGCTCGGCCTCGATGGGCGGCGAGGCCGGCCCCAGATCCATCGGCGTCGGCCGGCGCTGCCGGCTGCGCAGCATGTCCACGCAGATGTTGGTGGCGATCCGGTACAGCCACGACCGCATGCTCGAACGTCCCTCGAACCCGTCGGCCGCGCGCCAGGCCCGCAGCATGGTCTCCTGCACCGCGTCGTCGGCCTCGGATCCCGAGCCCAGCATGCGGTAGCAGTACCCGGTCAGCTCCCGGCGGTACGTCTCGAGCTGGTCCGGGCTTACCTCGGCTGATGCGGTAGCGACCATGCTGGCACCCTACGTCGGGCCAGTGACATTTTAAGGAGGGGACATTTCCGGCGGGCTCCATCCCGTACCTGCTCATCAGCTCGCGCTCGGCCTCCGGCGCCGGCGTCCCCGCCGCCCACAGGGCGTCCAGCTCGGCGAAGTAGGCGTCCATGGCCGGG
>PLIQ01000045.1 GCA_003140115.1 Actinomycetota bacterium
GGTGCATCATGGCGCCGCCAGGTTCGCCTCCGCGCACGCCAGGCCCGGGCCAGGCGCGCCCCGGAGACCCCAGCCGCCCCGCAGACCTCCCCAGCCCCACCCCCGCCAGGACCGCAGCGGCACCAATGCTCCATCGCTGCCGCCGTGACGACACCGATGTTCCATCGGTGCTGCCCCGGCCACATGGACCGGCCGCCCGGCGCCGCTCCGCTCACACTCCCACCGCGGCCTCGATGACCAGCCGCCGGACAGGCCCGATGCTGGCAGAGTTGGCAGGGTTCCCACTTCGCCTGCATATCGCCCGTGGCGGGCCGACACGCCGTCGGCCCGGCCGCCGGAAGGCAGCCGGGCCGACGTGACCAGCGATGTGGTTAGTTGCTGCGCAGCCAGGTCGCGCTGAACGCCTCTCCGCCGCTGAGTGCGGAGATGGTGTCCTTGTCGCGTCCGGAGTTGTCGATCATGATGATCTCGGTCAGCCCGCCGGCGTTGCCGATGGCCGAGCCGTTAGCCGTCGAGCCGCTAAAGCTCATCGTGCCGAAGTCCGTCAGCGGCAAGATCCCGCCGCTGTTGGTGCAGCACGGCGCCTCGACGATGACCTCGGCCGAGGACAGGCTCGGCGTCTGGCCCAGGGTGGCGTCTGTGGTGTGGCTCCAGCCTTGGGTGGTGTCGGCGATATACAGGCTGAACTTCTCGCCGCTCAGGTACGTCACCGTGGCGGTGAAGTGGTCGCCGGCCTTGACCGTGTTGGAGTAGTTCTCCGATGGGCCCGGGTACATCTCGTACCAGGCGTAGTACTCAGCGGTGCGCCCGACGCAGTCCACCTCGCTGCCGGTCTGCTCCACGGTGCTGCTGCTGTAGCCGTCCAGCCCGACCCAGAAGGCGGCGTACTGGTCGCCCGAGCTGCACTTGCCGGCCGGCTGGGTCCAGCTGGCCGAGACGCTGGTGTACCGGCCGGTGGTTCCCGCGTAACCGGACCAGTTCGTGCTCTCCGCCTCGAAGCTGAGGCCGCGCGTATGGGCGGCGCTGGAGCCCACCAGATGAGCTAGCCCGCCGGGGGAGAAGTTCCCCCCGGATGGCGCGGCTGACGCGCTGGTCGCGGTGAGGGCCGTGCCGGCGGTCAAGGCCGCCAGAGCGAGGACCATGCACCATCGTCGTAGCATTCAGACTCCTTTGGGTGTCGGTAGCTCAGCCCGATGTGGGACGCAGGAGCAGATCGTGCCCATGATGGATTTTGGCGTCTTTTGTCGGTCTAGCTGGGGGTTACGACGGGTTGACTCTCAGTGAGAGTAACTCACCATGCCCGCAAGAGGAAGGGGTCCTTTAGCTGAATTTGGTCGACTTGGTGCTTTCTTGAAGACTCCTGGCCCGATATCGGAACGCCTCAGTCCAGCTCAGTGCAGCCCGGCCCGGCCCAGCCCGGCCCAGCCCAGCCCGGCTCAGCTCAGCTGCCGCTGCTACCGCTCGTCAGCTCCGGCGGCGCGCTGCCCGGCCCGATCTGGGCCTTGAGCGCGGCCAGCTCGCTCTCCACGTCGGCATCTGTGCCAGCCTGATCGAGTTCCTTCTGGATGTCGTCGGTGTTGCCGCCCACGTCCTCGAGCACGCCGGACTGCAGCAGCTCGTCCAGGGCGCCCGCGCGCGCCTGCATCTGGGCGATCTTGTCCTGGGCCCGGGCCAGCTCCGCACCCGAATCGGATAGCGTGCCGGAGATCCCCGCCACGCTCTCGTTCACCGAGCTCACCGCGCTGGCCGCGGTGTACTGGGCCTTGAGCGTCTCCTTCTGGGTCCGGAAGGCATTGACCCGCTGCTGCAGCGCCGCCAGGGTCTGCTCGAGCTTCTGCTCCTGCTCGGTGAGCTGCTGGTGCTGCGCTTCCATGGGGTCGATCTGGGCCTGGGTCGCGGCCTTGCGGGACAGCGCCTCCCGGGCCAGGTCCTCGCGTCCAATGGCCAGCGCCCGCTTGGCCTGGTCCTGCAGGTGGTCCGCCGAGTGCTGCAGCTGCTGCTCCTGCAGCTCGATCTGCTTGCGCGAGGCGGCCACAGATACCAGCGCCTGGCGCACCTTGGTGAGCTGGTCGAGCATCTGCTCGTAGGACAGGTCGAGCATTTCGTCGGGCTTTTCCGCGGCGTCCAGCGCCTTGTTGGCCTTGGCGTTGAGAATGTCGTGGGCCCTTTGGAAGAGAGTTGCCATGTCGATCTGCTCCTTAGTCGACGGTGACCGGCCAGCTCTTAGAGCCAAATCTAGCCGCCCGCCACCCGCCCCGATGCGTGTCGATGCCGCACCGTACCAAGAAGAGTCGGTACGACGACCCATCGACCCGCACCCTCGGCTCATCGAGCCGCCGGCTCGCCGGCCCGAACGCTGACCCCGAACCGCATTGACCGGCGACACCAGGCAGGATGGCTGCATGGAAACCGCGCGGACGAACGCCCACGACCTGATCATCATCGGGGTGTCATGAGCGCCCCCCGCATCGCCGTCGGACCCGGGCCGGCCCCCTGGGCGCAAGAGGCGATCCGCCGTGGCGGAGGGGAGGTCGTCGCGCTGGACGAGGGCCCCGTGGGCCTGGTCTGGACCGACGGCCACGCCATGGATGCCCTGCGCACCGCGCTGGCCACCCGGCCCGAGATCAGCTGGGTCCAGCTGCCGCAGGCCGGGGTGGAGCGAGCGTTCCAGGCCGGGGTCGTCGACCGCAAGCGCCGGTGGACCTCGGCCAAGGGCGCGTTCTCCCAGCCGGTCGCGGAGCACGCGCTCGCGCTGATCCTGGCCGGCCTGCGCCAGCTGAAGGTCCGGGCCCGGGCCCGGACCTGGGGTAAGCCAGCCGGGGAGAGCCTGTTCGGCCAGCCCGTCACGGTGGTCGGCGCGGGCGGCATCGCCGCCGTGCTGATGCGCCTGCTCGAGCCGTTCGGCACTCCGGTCACCGTCGTCCGACGGGAGGCCGAGCCCGTACCCGGCGCGGTCCGCACCCTGAGCACCGCCCGGCTGGCCGAAGCGCTGCCCGGCGCCCGGGCCGTCGTGCTCGTGGTGGCCCTGACCCCGCAGACCCAGGGCCTGATCGGCGCGGCCGAGCTGGCCGCGATGGAGCCGGATGCCTGGCTGGTCAACGTGGCCCGCGGCGGCGTGGTCGACACCGAAGCCCTCACCGCCGCCCTGCAACAGGGCCAGATCGGCGGGGCGGCCCTGGACGTGACCGACCCGGAGCCGCTGCCCGCCGGCCACCCGCTCTGGGACCTGGACAACTGCCTCATCACGCCGCACACCGCTGACACCGAGGAGATGACCCAGCCCCTGCTGGCCGACCGGATCACAGAGAACGTCCGCCGCCTAGCCGCCGGACACGAACTCGTCGGCCTCCTCGATCCAGACCTCGGCT
The DNA here is from genome assembly GCA_003140115.1 of Actinomycetota bacterium. Next base: position 3,369 of record PLIQ01000045.1, read on the forward strand.
ACTGAGGCGCCCGCAGCCGCCGACCCGACGGGTCCAAAACATGACGGCAGCCCGATAGCGTCGCTGCCATGACCAACACGACACTGACCCGCATGCGAGAACTCGCGGTCAACGACCGGGCCGAACTGGACCGGCTCCTTGACGAGACGGTCCTGGCCCACGTGGGGATGGCCGATGAGAGCGGCGGCGCCGTGGTGATCCCCACGGCGCTGGCCCGGGACGGTGATCGCATCCTGGTTCACGGGTCGACCGGATCGGGATGGCTGCGTCAGGCGGCCGCCGGTCGTCCGGTCTGCGTGGCCGTGACCGACCTGAACGGCATCATCGTCGCCCGGTCCAGCTTCGAGAGCTCGTTCCGGTACCGCAGCGCGGTGCTGTTCGGCACGTTCACCCGGCTGTCCGGACCCGACCTGCCACCTGCTCTCGACGTGATCACCGAGCGCTTCCTGCCTGGCCGGGTCGCCGAAATCCGCGGCGCGCGCCGAGCCGAGCTGGCCGCCACGATGGTGCTGGCCATGCCGATCCAGGACTGGTCGCTGAAGATCTCAGACGGCTGGCCGACCGATCCCGCCGACGATGTCGAGGGCAGCGCCTGGGCTGGCGTTGTCCCCATCCATACCCACTACGGCGACCCGCTGCCCGCCCCCGACCTGCGGGCGGGCATCCCGGTCCCGGCTTCGGTCCGCGCCCTGGCCGATGAGTTATCGGCCCCGCAGCGGTTAGACGGACAGGACACGAGAACCAGGAGGAGCTATGACCGACCGCGCACTCGTCACCTGCCTGTGGTTCGACACCCAGGCCGAGGAAGCCGCCAATTTCTACACCGGGATCTTCACCGGCGCCAAGCTCGGCGCCGTCCACCGCTACACCGAGGCCGGCCCCGGTCCGGTCGGCTCGGTGCTGCTGGTGGAGTTCGAGCTCAACGGGCAGAAGTTCTCCGCCCTCAACGGCGGCCCGCAGTTCACGTTCAACGAGGCCGTCTCGATCGTGGTCCCCTGCGCGGACCAGGCCGAGGTGGACTACTACTGGGACCGCCTGGGCGACGGCGGCCACGAGATCGCCTGCGGCTGGATCAAGGACCGGTACGGCCTGTGCTGGCAGATCGTCCCGGGCGCGTTCTTCGACATGATCCGCGACGCGGACCCCGCCCGGGTCGCCCGGGTCACGAAGGTCATGCTGACCATGACCAAGTTCGACCTCGCCGCCCTGCAAGACGCCTTTGCCGGCCCGTGAGGCCGTGGCCGTTCCGTTATAAAGGCTCTTGAACCGGCGGTCACGAGAGCACGTGGTGACAGGTATGGGGAGCGTAAAGGGGACGTCACTGCCCCGGCGATCGTGGCTTGGGATCGCCGGGGCAGCACTACTCGTCGCCTCGGGGGCCATTCACCTGGACCTGTACCTGACCGGTTACCGCACCATTCCGACCATCGGGCCGCTGTTCTTGCTGCAGGTGATCGCCGCGTTCGTCCTGGCCGCGGCGATCCTGGTCACTGGCAACTGGCTGGCCGCCGCGGCCGGCGCCGGGTTCGCGGTGAGCACGCTGGGCGGCTACCTGCTGTCGCTGTGGGTGGGCCTGTTCGGTTTCACCGAGGTGCGGACCACCGCCGGGATCGTGGCCGGGATCATCGACGTCGCCGCCTTCGCCACCCTGGCCGTGGCCGCCGCGCCGGGCCTGCCGCGAATCCGCAGCCTCGGCCGTCGCGTCCTGCCCGCGGTCGCGGCCGCCTCGGTCGTCGCGCTCGCGCTGCTCGTCGCGGCCGTCGCCACGCCCAAGACCCAGCCGGTGGCGACCGGCCCGGACGTCCTGAAGGCCCGGGACGTGGCCGGCGTGAACCTGCTCACGAACGCCGGCGGGCTCACGCTGTACTGGTTCGCCCCGGACACCTCGGGCAAGTCGGTCTGCTACGGCAGCTGCGCCGCTTACTGGCCCCCGGTGACCGGAACCCCGTCGGCCGGACCCGGCGTCACCGGCAAGCTCGGCACCATCACCCGCACCGGCGGCGGCATTCAGGCCACCTACGACGGGCATCCGCTGTACACCTACATCGGCGACAACGCGCCCGGCCAGGCCAGCGGCAACAACATCAATCTGAACGGCGGCCTCTGGCACGACCTGCCGATCGCGGGATAATGTCCTGACCCCGAGCCCATCCCGGGAGGAGTCAGCATTTCCGAGCCGTTCCCCGAGCCGACCACTCCGGCCGGCTCGCGGGCCGAGGTCTTCCTGCGCTACCTGGACTACTTCCGGTCCCGGCTGGCCAGCAAGCTCCAGGCGCTGCCCGCCGCCGAACTGCGCCGCAGCAGGCTGCCGTCCGGCTGGACCCCGCTGGAGCTGGCCAAGCACCTGCGCTACATCGAGCTGCGCTGGCTGGAGTGGGGCTTCGAGGGCCGCGACGTCGGCGAACCGTGGGCCGACGCCGACGGCGACCGCTGGGCCGTCGGCCCGGACGAGACGCTGAGCGGCCTGCTGGCTGACCTAGCCGGCCAGGCCGCGCGGAGCCGGGCCATCATCGAGTCCCATGACCTGGCCGACGTGGGCCAGCCCGGCGACCGGTGGGACGGCGCCGACCCGGCCACCCTGGAGCGGGTCCTGTTCCACCTGCTGCAGGAGTACGCCAGGCACGTCGGTCACCTGGATATCGTCACCGAACTCGCGACCGGCCTGTCGCAAGAATTAAGACCTTTCGACCGAACGGCCCGTGATAACACCCGCCGCCGAACTCCTGCGCGCGAATCACCCGGGAGACGTTCGGGTGCCCCGCTATGATCCGGTGGTCTACGGGTGCCTGGGGGGGTGCGGAAGTCATGGTCGCAACCATGGACTGGAAAGCGATAGCGCTTCCATGGCATCACATAGCACGTCTCCGGCTGGTC
>PLIQ01000537.1:0-4898 GCA_003140115.1 Actinomycetota bacterium
AGCGGCACCAATGTTCCATCGCTGCCGCCTTGACGACTCCAATGTTCCATCGGTGCTGCCCCGGCCACACGGACCGGCAGCCCGGCGCCGCTCCGCTCCGCTCCCACCGCGGCCTCGATGACCAGCCGCCGGACAGGGCCGATCGTGGCAGGGTTGGCATGCCCCGCTCTACGGAGCCAGGGAGTTTAGGCCAACCGGGGATATTACGGATTCCGAACCAGACGCGCCGGCGCAAGAAGTCCTGGCGCCCGGGAACCCGACATCACCTACTATCAACAAATTGTGATGCATAAGGTACTCACGGTTCGAGACCCGGTGAGTCGGATGGCTTTAGACAGGTACGAGTACGGAGGGGACAGGCCGAACGACGTCAAGCCGGAGCAGCATCAATAGCACGGCGGATCAGGCGGTGACCCTCCCGCAGCCCGGGCAGAGCCAGCCGAGGTGCGGACCCGGGCGCAGTACTACGAAGCACGCCGCGCCGGGGATTCCAACTCGGCCCCGGCAAGCGACAGCCAAGGTTCCGACACGCGAGGGGATCACGGCGGCTGGGACGCGGTAGACGCGGAGAACCGCCCGCCGCTGGACGCGCTGCGCGTCACGCCGGAACGCACCAAACACATCCTGGATGGCGATGCGAACGACAGCGGCGGCCACCGGCATGGAGTGGGCAATCCCGGCAAGACCGAGTTTCCCGCCAGCTGGAATGACAAGAAGATTATGGACAATATCCTCGACGTTGCGCACCGACCTGATCAGCCACCGATCTATCAGAACTGGAACGGCCGGTGGCTGGCGCGCGGCAAGCGAGACGATGTGGAGATTGCCGTGGTGATAACGAGCGATGCACTCATCTGGAGCGGCTGGCCGCGTCCCGGCGGTCCCGGAGTAGTGAAGAACCCCCAGGAGAAGTGATGGACAGGTACGAGGTTGCGCGCCGGGCATCAGCCTTGCCGGCCAGGTTCGAGGACCGCCTCCCGCCGGACACCTTGGAGAGCATTCAACTCATGAACGAGGGCGGCGAGTACGGGGAGCTGACCATCGAGCTGGCCGCATCGCTAGCCGCGCATAACACACCTGTGACCGCGGCGGAACGTGACGAGCTGCTCGCGTTGCTCGAGGCGACGGACATGCCGACGGATCCCATCGAGAAGCTGAACGTCCGGGGCTGACCGGGCTGGCGCATGGCACCACGAAACCAAGACGCGGCGTCGTACATCCCCGGGAAACAAACGGAAACATGCCCGTGACGCGTGGTACACACGCCCACGTTAGCGTGCCGTTGTGGCGGATATTTTCGACGGCTACCGGCTGGCCGAAGCCTGGGACGAGATGTTCGCCGCACCCGGCAAGCCCCGGCCGCCCTACGCCGCGGTGCTCAGCGTGCTGCAGCCGATGGACCCCGCTGAGCTGCGGTTCCGCGCCGACCAGCTGGCCCGGGTGTTCACCGACCGCGGGGTCACCTACGACTTCGCCGGCGAAGAACGCCCGTTCCCGCTGGACCTGATCCCCCGGGTCATCGACGCGGTCGAGTGGGATCACATCGCCCGCGGCGTCCGGCAGCGGGTCCGGGCGCTGGAGGCCTTCCTGGCCGACGTGTACGGGGCCGGGCGTGCCTTCCAGGACGGGGTAGTGCCCTGGCGGCTGATCTTTACCTCGCCCCGGTACTGCCGGGAGGTGGCCGACTTTGCCCCGCCGAACGGCGTCCGGGTGCACGTGGCCGGGATCGATCTCGTCCGCGACGAGGCCGGCCGGTTCCGGGTCCTGGAGGATAACGTCCGGGTGCCGTCCGGCGTGAGCTACGTGATCGAGAACCGGCTGGCCATGACCCGGACGTTCCCGGCGCTGTTCGCCGAGCAGAGCGTGCACGAGGTCGAGGAGTATCCCACCCGGCTTCTCTCCGCGCTCCGCGCCGCCGCGCCCGTGGCCAGCCGAGACGACCCGGTGGTGGTCGTGCTGACCCCTGGTGTGCACAACCCCGCCTACTTCGAGCACACCCTGCTCGCCCGGCTGATGGGTGTCGAGCTGGTCGAGGGCCGGGACCTGTTTTGCGCCAAGAACAAGGTCTACGTGCACACCACCCGCGGTCGGCGCCCGGTCGACGTGATCTACCGCCGGGTCGACGACGAGTTCCTCGACCCGCTGCACTTCCGGCCCGACTCGGTGGTCGGCTGCCCGGGCGTCATCAACGCCGCGCGGGCGGGCAACGTCACCATCGCCAACGGGGTCGGCAACGGGGTGGCCGACGACAAGCTCGTCTACACCTACATCCCCGACCTGATCCGCTATTACCTCAGTGAGGAACCGCTGCTGGACAACGTCGAGTCCTACCGCCTCGACGACCCAGAGGTACTCAAGTGGGCGCTGGACGCGCTCGGCGAGCTGGTGGTCAAGCCGGTCGACGGCGCGGGCGGCCGGGGCATCGTCATCGGCCCCCGCGCCTCCCAGGCCGAACTAGCCGTGCTGCGTGAGCGAGTGGCCGCCGACCCGCGCGGCTGGGTGGCCCAGCGCCCGGTGGCGCTGTCCACCTCGCCGGTACTCATCGGCGAGTTCCTGGCGCCGCGGCATATCGACCTGCGGCCGTTCGCGGTCAACGACGGCGAGGATGTCTGGGTGCTGCCCGGCGGCCTGACCAGGGTCGCGCTGGCCGAGGGCGAGCTGGTGGTCAACTCCAGCCAGGGCGGCGGGTCCAAGGACACCTGGGTACTGGCCGGCCAGTCGCAACGGTCTCCGGTCACCGGTTCGGCCTTCCCGCTCCTGGCCAAGCCGCAGGCCGGGCCCGCGGCTGCGCAGGCCGGGCCCGCGGCCGGGCGCCCCGGGGGGCCCGGGGTAGGCCGCCAGAGCGGACCGGATCAGTGAACGAAGAGCTGCTCAGCAGGATGGCCGAGACCCTGTTCTGGACGGGTCGCTACGTCGAGCGGGCGGATGATACGGCCCGGCTCGTCGATGTCTACGTGCACCGGATGCTCAGCGATCCGGTGGGCCGCGGGGTGGGGGCCAGCCCGGACTGCGGCCCGCTGTTCGGCCTGCTCGGCGTCGATCTCGCGGACACCGCCAGGCCCGACGTCGGGGTGGCCCTGTTCCGCCTGGCTTATGACCCGAAGAGTCCCAGCGCCATCGCCGGCGCGATCCTGGCCGCGCGGGCCGGCGCCCGCGGCATCCGCGAGGTCATCTCCAGTGAGGTCTGGGAGTGCCTCAATGTCACCGGCCACGGCCTGACTGGCCAGCGCCGCGCCGCCGAACGCCTCGGCCCCCACGTCTTCCTCCGCTTCATCCGCGAACGCGCAGCGCTCTTCTTCGGCCTAGCCGACTCGACCATGAGCCACGACGACGCCTGGCGTTTCCTGGTCCTGGGCCGGTCCCTGGAGCGCGCCGACATGACGGCCCGGCTGCTGCTGGCCGGCGTGCCCGCGCCGCAGGGCATGGACTGGCCGCTGCTGCTGCACGCCTGCGGCGCCTACGAGTCGTTCATCCGGACCCACGGCTGGGCCGCCGAGCCGGCCCGGGTGGCCGAGTTCCTGCTCCTTGACCGGCTGTTCCCCCGGTCGGTCCTGCATTCCCTGGTGACCGCCGAGGAATGCCTGGTGGCCCTGAACCCCGGCTCGGTCCGGATGGGCATGGACGACCCGGCTCGGCGCCCGGTTGGGCAGCTGCGCACCAGGCTGGAGTACGCCGACCCGGCCCAGCTCCCCGATCAGCTGCCCGAACTGCTCGGCACCTTGCAGGAGGTCTGCGTGGAAGCGTGCGAGGCGATCACCCGGCGGTACTTCCAGTACGAGGCGCCGGTCGCCTGGGAACGGGACGGCTGAGCGTGGGCTGGCGGCTGCGGGTCGTGCACACCACCCGGGTCAGCTACACCGAACCGGTCCGGACCTCATTCAACGAGGTCCGGATGATCCCGCTGACCCTGCCGACCCAGGTCACCCTCGATACCAAGGTCGCGGTCGGCCCCGGCGTCCCGGTCTGGACCTACTGCGACTACTGGGGCACCTTCGTCAGCGTCTTCGAGATCACCGAGCCGCACCGGGACCTGTACATCAGGGCCGAGGCCACGGTCGAGACCGACCAGGCCAACGGCGATTCCGCGCCCGGTCCGCTGCCCTGGACCGACCTGCGGGCCCAGGCCACCGATAGCCGCCTGCTGGAATACCTGCTGACCACGCCGCTGACCACCGTGACCCCAGCCGTCGCGGCCACCGTCGTCGACGCCATCCACGACGCCGATCCCGTCGAGGCCGCCGAACAGATCGCCGCCCGCGTCCGGGCTCAGGTCGGCTACGTGCCCGGCGCCACCGCGGTCCGCACCAATGCGCAGCAGGCCTGGGACCAGGGCCAGGGCGTCTGCCAGGACATGGCCCACGTTACCGTGGCCCTGCTCCGCGCGGCCGGCCTGCCCGCCAGGTACGTCTCGGGCTACCTGCACGCCGACCCCTCCGCCGAGCCCGGCCAGACCGCCGTCGGCGAGAGCCACGCCTGGGTCGAGTACTGGACCGGCTCCTGGCGCCCGATCGACCCGACCAGCGGCGCCCCCGTCCGCGAACGCCACGTAGTCGTCGCCCGCGGCCGTGACTACTCCGACATCCCGCCCCACAAAGGCATCTACCACGGCGCCCNNGTCACCCGCCTCGCCTGACCCCCCAGCCGAGCCTCGGGGAACAAGTATTCGTATACTGCTAGATTATTGATCCGGTATACGCTATACTGTTCCCATCACTCCTCCCTCTTTTCCTGCCGAACGGAGCGTGGTGCATGCCCCAGGACCCGTTCCCCGACCCCGGCCCAGACGACGGTGAGCCGGACGGCTCCCCGCTGCCGCCTGCCGAGGAGGAGGATGACGGCCCGGGGCCGGAGCAGGGCCTGTACGTGTGCCTCCCCGCCGAGCACCTGACCCTGTCCGG
>PLIQ01000537.1:4932-5280 GCA_003140115.1 Actinomycetota bacterium
GCGATGCGGGAGTTCGCCGCCCGCCACGCCGGGGGGACCCCGGAGGACGCGTTCGCCGCGGATGAGCTGGCCGCCGAGCTGCACCTGACCCCGCTGTCGGCCGCCGGGCAGCTGGAGTTCGCGAGCACGGTGGCCCGCCGCCTGCCTGAGACTTTCGCCGCGCTGGCCGCGGGCCGGATCCACCCGGTCCACCTGCGGATCATCGACGATGAGACCAGCATCTTGTCCGACGCGGACGCCGCCCAGGCCGACGCCGTCCTGGCCGCGGCCGCCCCCGGCATGACGTTCGGGGAGGTCCGCTCGGCCGCGCACAAGCTGGTCCTGCAGCTGGACCCCGACGCGGTCCGC
>PLIQ01000132.1 GCA_003140115.1 Actinomycetota bacterium
GGGGTTCAGGGCGTTGGCGTAGATGCCCTCGCCGGACCAGCGGCGGGTGGCTTCGACAGCGAGCAGCACGTCGGCGGTCTTGGACTGCCCGTAGGCGGCGAAGGGATCGTAGGCGCGGAAGTCGAAGTGCAGGTCGTCGAAGACGATCGGGGACCGCATATGGCCGCTGGAGCTGACGGACACGATCCGCGCGCCGTGAGCTTCAGCGAGCGCGTCGTGCAATCCGATGGTGAGGGCGAAGTGGCCCAGGAAGTTCGTGGCGAACTGCATCTCCCATCCCTCGCGGGTGTGCTCGAGCTCCGGGAGCGCCATGATGCCGGCGTTGTTGACCAGGATGTGCAGCGGCTGGTCCCAGGCGGCGGCGAAGCCGCGGACGGAGTCCTGGTCGGCCAGGTCCAAGGCGCGCACCGAGACGTTGGTGTTGCCAGTGGAGCCGGCGATGCCGGCGGCGATCTGCGCGGCTGCCTGCGGGCGCCGCACGGCCAGGACGACCTCGGCGCCGGCCGAGGCCAGGGCGCGTGCGGTTTCGGTGCCGATGCCCGAGCCGGCCCCGGTCACGATGGCCCGCTGGCCGGACAGNNGGCCGCGCACTGCCACTGTGCGTCATCGACCGGAGCTGGACCAGGACCGCTCAACACTAGGAGTGCCAGGGCCACCCAGCCGGTAGCAGGCAGTGTTTAGCCTGGATGCATGCCAGCCGCCGCGGATGCCAACGCCCTGGGCAGGTACCTGCGCGTCCGCAGAGCGCTCGCGCGCCCCGATGCCGCCGGAGTGCCCGGCCAGGGCAACCGGCGTGTCCCGGGCCTGCGCCGCGAGGAGGTCGCTTTCCTCGCCGGGGTCAGCTCCGACTACTACGTCCGCCTGGAGCAAGGCCGTGACCGGCACCCCTCCGACCAGGTGCTGCTGGCCATCGCCCGGGCGCTGCAACTCGACGAGGACGCCACCGCCTACCTGCTCCAGCTCGCCAAGCCGCCCAGCCCCCGCAGCAAGCGCACCCGCAGGCCGGAGAAGGTCAGCGACAGCATCCGCACCCTCATCAGCAGCTGGCCGCTCACCGCCGCCTACGTCCAGGGCATGTATATGGATATCCTCGCCGCCAACAACCTGGCCACGGCACTCTGCCCGTTCTACACCCCCGGCCGCAACACCATGCTCGACGCCTTCACCGAACCGGAGATGCGCGAGCTGCGCCCGGACTGGGACGTCATGACCGCCCGGGCCGTCCCGCACATGCGCTCGATCGCCGGCGCCGACACCGGCGACCCCCGCCTGGTCGAACTCGTCGGCGAGCTGTCCCTGCGCAGCGAACGCTTCCGCACGCTATGGGCCAGGCAGGACGTCAAGCACAAGGCCACCGGCACCAGCCTGTTCAACCACCCGCAGGTCGGGCCGCTAGCGCTCAACTACGAAAGGCTGCTCATCCCGGGCGGCGACATGCAGGCCCTGGTCACCTACCACGCCCAGCCTGGCAGCGACTCTGAAGAACGCCTGCGCCTGCTCGACAGCATCACCACTACCGACGCCTCCGTACGGCCACGACCGGCCCGCCCGCACACGCCAACCCCGGATCACTAGCCAACGCGATGGCATCCGCGGCCGGCACTTCCGGGGCCGGTATGCCCTCGGCCGGGTGTGCGGAGCGGCAGCGTCCCGCGTAACGCCTCTCGCCTCCCACCCGCACCAAGATCTGGGAGCATTTGGGCTTCCGGGAGCGCTTTGTGTACCCGGATGCACTTTTTACTCCCGGAAGCCCGGATCCTCCCGGTAAATGATGCTCTGGTTGACTAGCGGGCACGATGTGCCGCTGGAGACAGCCCGGAGCCATCACAGGTTCACCGTGGCCTCGATGACCAGCCGCCGGGCGGGCCGGATNNGGCGGAGTTGGCGTGGTCCCCTCTAGGGGATCGGGGTGCCACCAGCCTAGGACTCGGCGCCGCAACAGGCACATCCGCCGCTTCCGCCACATTTCCGTGGTTGATCCGGGCTTTGTGGTTGATCCGGCGCACTCCCCTGCCACATGCCAAGTATGAAAACACCCGCCGCTTGACGATCGAGGCAACCATCAAGATGTAGTGACGGGTGGTTACCGAACAGCCACGAACGACGGACCCAGATCAACTCGCGGTCATCTACGGCTGTCCATTTGTAGCCGGAGCCCAGCGACGAGCTACGACAATGGCCACGGAACTAGCAAGCGCGTTTAGGCGTCCCGCCCGTCCCTGGCGAGCCGGAACCGCGGTGCGGTCCATCCCGCTCACGCTGGCCGTCAGGCGGAAGCCTGACACACGGGAGTGTCTGCGTTCTCGCAAAGCGGGCGAGCCAGTCAGGCGACATATGTAGCCTATATATGTAGTATGCGTGTTGTGAAGATGTCAGCCCCGCTGGAGCGGGTGCTGCGGGCGTTCCTGGACGATCCCGCGGCGCCGCGTTACGGCTATGACCTGATGAAGGCGGCCGGCTTGAAGAGCGGCACGCTGTATCCGATGCTGGGCCGGCTGGAAGACGACCGGCTGGTTACCTCCGCGTGGGAGACCCCGCAGCAGGACGGCCAGCGGCCCAGGAAGTACTACCGGCTCACCAGCGAGGGGATCCGGGTGGCCACGCTGGAGCTCGCGCAGGTTTCCGCCAGCCGCCCGCGTGCACCGGGCCGGCCTGCCCGTCCGGTCCCGGGGATCCTGGGGTGAGGGGGGAACGCTCGCTGCTGCGCATCGGCGGGTACCTGATCGGCCTCGCCTCCCGGCTGCTGCCGGGCGGGATACGCGACGAGCGCCGGCGGGAATGGACGGCCGAACTACCCGCGATTCTCCGGGATCCCGATACCAGGCTGGCCGCGCATCGCGCCGCCCGGATGCTGGGGTACGCGGCTGGCGCCGTGTGGGGTAGCGCTCTGGCTGCCGGCGGTGCACGCGGCCGGCTGACAGCGGTCATGGCCGTGGTGGTCGGCCTGCTCACGGCCGATTTCCTGCTGCTTGCGGTCCGGGGCATCCTGGGTGTGGCGAATGCCCCCGGGGACTGGGTTCACTACTACGGGATCGCGGCTGGCACCCTCTACCTCGTCGGGCTCGGCTGGGTACTGGCCCGGCAGATCAGGCAGGCGGCTAAGCCGATGGAAGGCGTCAGGGACGCTGTCCTGGACTACGGCGCCGCGTTCATCCCGTCTTGGCTGCTGTCCCGGCTGCTGCGCGCGGTCGGCGCGGACAGCAGCGACCTGCCCGGCCAGACAAGCGCGCCAGGACCGCCGGCACCGGGGCCGGTGCTGCCAGCGGCGAGCGCGGAGCAGGCGATCAGCCTGGCCAGGGACACCGCGGGCCGCTTCTACCGCACCCGCTTGCGCCCGGGCTACCAGGTAGCCGAGGTGGATAAGCTCATCGCGCGGATCGAGGCCACCCTAACCACAGGCACCCGGCCTGTTCAGGCCGTCACGGCTGCGGATGTGCAGGCGGCGAAGTTCGGCACCACCCGGCTCGGCGGCTACGACGAGCCGGTGGTGGATGAGGCACTGGACTACTACGCAGGCGCCCTGGCCAGGCTCGCCCTTTCCCCGGACTCGACGACCGGCCCGGACACTGACTCCACGGACATGACCCGCTGACCGCAGCCTGGCCAGCGCCGTTAGCCTGATCGCGTTCCTGTGCTCCCCGGACCGCAGCCGGGTCAACGGCCAGCTCATCCACAGCGACGACGGGACGCCGCACTCGGCATCACAGCGCTCGTCACCACCCGCGCAGGGAAGCGGGCGTCCTGGATCGTCACCTTCCCCGAGGCCGTCGCGCTCACCGCGATCCTCATCGACCTGGTCCCGCCGCGCTATGCAGAGCAGGCACGTCTACGAGGACGGCCAGCACTGGTTCGCCCCGCAGCGCTGCGCGGCCGTGCCTCTCCGCAGGAGTGCCCACTCGTCAAGTTCTTCGAGAGATCCGGAGCAAATCTTGATGTAGGAGGAGCTCACGTGCGGTGGCCTGTTGCGGATAGTGTCGCAAATGGCGCGATGAAACCGGGCGTAGCCATGTCCACCTGGCTCAGTGTTGATCACATAGCCTTCTGGATGCAAGTCGAGCCAGGCGAGATAGGCCGGGTCGTCACCAGGCCGGGAGAACTCCTCGATGGTCATGAGCCCATCTTTCCGCGAGAGCTATCCATATGGAAACGGGACATGACCCCTCGCGGGGCACCGGGCTCTGCCCCGCACCCAGGATCAACCGCAGGACCCGGATCAACCACAATAACCGGAGAGTTCCTCCGCCTACCGTGGCGCCAGTGATGTTCTGTGATGACTGTGACGAGCGCGGCAGGCCGAAGCTGTCACACGGTCATCGTCGCCTCTATGATCAGCCGGCGGGGCGGATGGTGGCACAGTTGACAGGGATGATGTGGATAACGCTTGCCGGTGCCTGTCGAGACGGCTCGTAGGTGTATACCCGCACCCCGCGAGATCCGCCGTTAGCGGCCCGGCTTGTTGTGTATCCGGACACCCATGCGAGGCATGTGCCGGGACGTGCCCATGCGAGAGCTACGGAGTAACGGCCAATCTCCCGGTCGGTCAGGCCTGGCCGGAGGCGGTGTCGGCGGGGGTGGCGGTTATGTCGTGGATGAACTGGCCGATCTCGCCGAGTGCGTCCATTGCTTCGGGCAGGAACGCCCAGAAGATGTGGAAGGCATGCGTTGGTACGGGGTAAATACTGATCCTGGCGTCGACGCCGCATTCTTTGCCGTGCTTGGCGAGCAGCTCGTCTTCCTGCAGGACCGCGTCGCCGGAGCCTGCGTGGATGAGGATGGGCGGCAGCCGGCTTAGGTCGGCGTGCAGCGGATCGAGCGTAGGGTCGTCGGCGGCCTGACCGCCAAGATAGGCCTGGGCGCAGCGCCGGGCCAGCTCGGGCGTGAAGAGAGCAGGCGATTCCTGGGCGGTCGCTGGGTCCGTCCTTCCAGGTCGACCCAGGGGCACAGCAGCACGACGCCGGCGGGCAGCGGGATGTCACGCTCACGCAGGGCGAGCAGCAGCGACATGGCCAGCCCGCCACCAGAGGAATCCCCGGCGATGGTGATCTTGCTTGCGCCGGTTCCTGCGGCGAGCAGCCACAGGTAGGCGTTCATCGCGTCGTGCACGGCAGCGGGATGCGGGTGCTCGGGCGCCAGCCGGTAGTCGACTACGAGTGCGGATGCATGCGCGGTGGCGGCGATCGCGCCGGCCAGGTGACGGTAGCCGAACGCTGACCCGGAAATGTAACCGCCGCCGTGCAGGTACAGCACATAGGCATCCGGCGGATTCTCGGGCGTGATCCGCAGCGCTGGCACTCCCCCGGCGATCACCGGGGAGTTCCTCCACGGCCGCGCGGATGCCGTCCAGGTCAGCGTCGCCGGCCGAGGCGCGAGCCCACGGCTCCCACAACAGGGCCATCCGGCCTGCGAGCTCGCCGCCGACCGACCGGGTGCTGGAGATCGCGTCATCCAGGTCGGCGAGCAGCGCCCGGGCGCGCGCCAGCAGGGATTCGCCGGCCAGCGTCAGGTCGACGCGCTGCGTCGAGCGGCGGAACAGGTCGCACCCCACGAAGCGCTCCAGACTGCGGATCTGGCGGCTGAGCGCGGGCTGGGTGATGAACAGCCGCTGTGCTGCCCGGCTGAAACTGAGATCCTCGGCGACCGCGACGAACGAGCGCAGGTGCCGCAACTCGATCGCGTCCGGCGCCTGCGGCAACGCGAGCACATCGCGATCGCCGTCCACCACACCACCAGTTTGCCTCATCGCATCCCGGCAGGTAATGCCCGTGCCGCATCGGCGGTATGCCCAGTCGGCATTTCCCATTGCCGCCGGTGATCGCGAGGCTGGCCATACACCCAGAACGCATCAGCCGTGTGACAACTGAGCCGGAGCCGGAAATGCCCGCAGCAAAAAACGAGCCCGGGAACCGTACCGTAATCGGGAACATCTTCTTGTCCCTGGACGGCCGCTTCACGGGCCCNNCGGTGGCCGATGACGAGGCGGCCGATCCGAGGGACCGCGCCTTCGCCCAGTGGCTCAACGCGGTGGAGAAGGTCGTCATCTCCAGCAACGAAGAAGGCGGCGACATCATCGTCCTCGCCAGCGCAAGCGTCATCCGGAACCTGCTC
>PLIQ01000460.1 GCA_003140115.1 Actinomycetota bacterium
GCAGGGTCGGCATGTCCTGCTCTATCAGTGCATGTGTGCCATAAACCCGCTGTGGGCACGTCAGTGCAGGCAGCAGGGGATCGAGCCGGAACCGCGGCGCGCAGCTCCCGCACTCGCGGGCGCTGCGCTGTACGGCCAGTATGCAGGGGCTGTTGACCAGTTCGGACTGTTCCGGCACCCTGGCCGGGCAGCTGTTGGCCGGTCCCTTCTCGCGCTCGACTTTGATCTGGCGACCGCAAGAAGAAAGGGCGGCACTGGATGGTTAGCTGAGGGCCTGTACCTGAACTGAGGTGGAGAACTGGATGGGCGGAAAGTGGGGCTTCCTGGCCGATGCGGCGACGCCGTTCATGGTTGCGGCCGTTCGGGCGTTTGGGCTGGACGCTGCCATCAGCCCTTCAGCGAGTGGGGCGGCGGGTGATACCGAGACCCTCGGCAGGGAACTGCTGCGCATCGTCTTTGGAACCGTGGACGGTGGCGGGAGGCGCGCGGAGGCGCTGGCCGAGCTGGCCGCTGATCCGGCTAGCCTGCGGGCTCGGGAACAGCTCACGGGCAGGGCATTCGAGGTCTTCGAGGCTGATCGGGCCGTGGCCGCCGAGGCGGCGACCACGATCGCTTCGTTTTACCGGCGGCGCGCGGATTCGGGCGACGTCCAGGCGCTGGCGGATCTGGGGGATTTCCTGTACTGGGATGGCCTGATGCCGCGCGGGCCGCTTATCAGGAGGCGATCGATGCTGGTCACCTGCATGCGCTGATCGATCTAGGCATGGTCCTTAATAACGTTCTGGGCGATGAGGAGGCGTCGCTCGGGCCTACGATCGCGCCGCCGCCAGCGCCGATCCCGATCTGCGTGCTGAAGCCCTGTATAAGATCGCGTGCGTGCAGGTGTCGCAGCGTGATGCGGCCGCGGCTGCTGCCACGTTCCAGCGGGTTATCGGGACCCGCCACCCGGAATGGGCGGCGGCGGCGATGGTGGGATTGGCGGGCGTGCTGATGCGCGGCGGTGATCCCGAGGGCGCGGAGGCGCTCTACCGTAAGGCGGTCGAGGCGGGCGATGCGGACTGGTCTGCGCACGCGTCATCGCTCTTGGGGGACGTGCTGGAGGGCAAGGGAGACGTGGCCGGGGCGGCGCTTGACAACCCGGACGCGCCCTACGCGCTGTTTTCAGCTCGGGCAGCTGCTCGAGTCCCGGGGCGACATCGATGGCGCGCACGCGGCCTGGCAGCAGGCCATCGATGCGGGATGTGAGGGCGCCGACTACTGGCGTGAGCGAATGTCACCGGCACCCGGGGAGCCGCCCGAAGCCGCGCCCTACCCGCCGGACCCGCCGCCGCAATTCAATCCCGGGAACCTGGTGCGAACTGGCATCGACGTGCTGGAGTACGGCCTGCTCCCGCTGCCGGATGTCCTGACCTATGAGATGGCGATCCCGGTCGCCTACTGGAAAGCCGAGCAGTGCGCAGTCGTACTGGTGCTTCAGTTCTTCGGCTTCCGGCCCGGCGAGCCCCGGCCGATAGCCGTGCGGGTCACCTACTCGCGCGCCGAGGACGGTACCTGGAAGCCGCCCGCGCACACGGCCATTTTCGGGGGTGGCTTCTCCCACGACCCGATTGCGGACCCCGGCAGCCAGCGGGACCTAGGCGGGAGTGCCATGGTCTGCGGCGGCAGCTCCTGGGGCACGGAAATCACGCCTGGCTACCCCGCGGTCATCGCCACCGGGAGGGCCTCACCTGAGGTCAGGTACCTGGCTGTCGTCAAAGACGGTCACGAAGACCGCCGGCCGCTAAAGTCCCATTTCGGTGCCTGGGTCGTCTGCGCTGAGCAGCCGGGACCCTTCGACGTTGTCGGCTTCAACGAGAGCGGCAACGTTGTCGCCAGGATTGCGCAATCGGTCCGTGCGCCAAGACGGTAGCGATAACAAGTTCACCCTGGCTTCGATGGTCAGCCGGCGGACAGATCGATCGATGGCAGAGTTGCCGTGATTTCCCTCTAGGGGATCGGGGTGCCGAAGGGCCGTATGTGCTCAGGCCGGCGGGCACGACAGCAGCACGGGCCCCAGCGGTCACAGGGTAACCACGACCTCGACGGTCAGCCGCCTGGCACGGTTGGGACGGTCCCCTAATGGAGCCGATGTGCCATCAGCCTCGGACTCGGCGCTGCAACACGCACATCCGCCGCTTCCGTCACATTTCCGCGGTTGATTCCGGTTCTGCGGGTGCAGCGAGCCTGGCCCCCAGCACCCCGGATCGACCACGAAGCCCGGATCAACCACTATAACCGGAGAGCTTCTCCGCCTGCCGTGACGCCAGCGATGTCCTGTGATAACTGTGACGAGCGCGGGCAGGCCGAAGCTGTCACAAGATCATCGTCGCCGCTATCGTCAGCCGACGGGAGGGCCGAATGGGGGCACAGTTTGGCGCGCTCCCTTCTACCGGGCCCGGGCAGACGCCCCCATCCGGGCGCGTGATCCCCATGAACCGTGCGGGATGCGGGACTAGCTCAGGGCTTGGAGGGCGGTGCGGAGGCGGGCCAGGTCTTCGGGGGTGCAGTCGACGTGGGGGCTGATCCGCAGCAGCGGTTCGGTCATCTCGCGGGGCGCTCGGTTGACCTCACCTGCAGTGGTGACGATGCCGTGCTCGTGCAGTAGCCGGGCCCGGATCGCGGGGACGTCCTGGCCGCGACCGGGGCGCAGGGCGGTGATCGCGGAGCCGGGACCGGCGGGCGTGGCCACGGCCCAGCCGGGCAGGTCGGCGAGGGCCTCGCGGGTCTGGCGGCCAACGGCGGCCAGGCGGTCCCACACACGAGCCGGGCCGGCCGCGGTGAACTCGGCCACGGCGGTGCACAGGCCGATCCAGGCGGCGACGTTGGCCTCGCGGGCCATCAGCAGCCAGAGGGGGCTGACGTCGGCGGGGCGGGTGGCGGCGACCAGGTCGGAGGCGGTGATGCGCAGCGAATCCCACCAGGGTTCGGCCACGCCGAGCACGCCTACGCCGCGCGGGCCGGTGAGCCACTTGCGGCTGGTGGCGTAGACGGCGTCCGCGCCGCACGCGGTGTCTACGTGGCCGAGAGCCTGGGCGGCGTCCACCCACAGCGGGACGCCCGCCGCGCGGCACAGCGAGGCGGCGGCCGCGACCGGCTGGACCAGGGTCCGGTGCGAGGCCACCTGGTCTAGGTGCACCAGGGCGGGCGGGTCGCTGGCCAGCATCCGCTCCAGCGCGGCCAGGTCGGCCACCCCGCCGTCGCCGACCGGGATCTCGGCCAGGCGCAGGCCCCGGGCGGTGAAGGCGTGCAGGTTCGGTCCCCACTCGCTGGCCACCACGGCCACCGTGTCACCCGCACGTAGCGGCCACGCCGCGAGCAGGGCGGCCAGCGCCGAATCCGCGCTCTCGGTGAAGGCCAGCCCCGCAGCCGGGACGCCGAGCAGGGCGGCCAGTTCGGCCCGGCCCGCGCCGAGGACCGGGGCGGCCTCGGCCAGGGCCACGTAGGCTCCGCGAGTCGCCTCGCGCTCAGCGTGCCCGGCGCTCGCGGCCAGGGTGGCGATCGAGGACCGGCCCGCGGCCGCGCTGTCCAGGTGGAGCAGTCCGGCGGGCGGCCGCTGCTCCCGCCACCAGGNNGGGGCGGCCTCTTCGGGGTCGCGGGCCTGTTCCTCGGTTGCTTCTTCCGCCGGATCCGGAGCCGGATCGGGAGCCGGACCCGGTCCCTGCGCGACCAGCACGCGGTCCGGGCGGTGCTGGGTGCGGTAGAACCAGACGGCGCCGACCACGGCCAGGATCGAGGCGATGTACATGTTCAGCCGCAGCCCGAAGATGTGGACNNTTGTAGCGGTGCCCGAGCCAGATCAGCACGCCGGCCCAGGCGAAGTCGAAGATCAGCTCGTACAGGAAGGTGGGCTGGAACGTGGCGAAGTGCAGGTCGGCCGCTGGGATGCCGCCGGACACCCGGTAGGGGTAGGGGATCTCCAGGCCCCACGGCAACGAGGTCGGCCGGCCGAACAGTTCCTTGTTGAAGTAGTTGCCGATCCGCCCGATGCCCTGCGCCATCAGCAGCCCCGGGGCCATGGCGTCGGCGAACAGCGCGGGGCTCACGCCCCGCCTGCGCAGCCGCCAGACCCCCACCAGCCCGCCGAGCAGCACGCCGCCCCAGATGCCGAGCCCGCCGGACCACACCGCGAACGGCCCGTACCATTCGTGCGGGATGTCCATCGGGGTGGTGATGTCGAAGTAGATCCGGCCGCCGATGATGCCGGCCGGCACCACCCACAGCGCGATCTCGCCCACCAGTTCGGGATCGCCGCCCACGGCGCTCCAGCGCCACCGGGTCAAGATGACGGCCAGGGCGATGCCGACCAGGTACGCCAACGCGTAGAAGTGGACATCCAGCGGGCCGATGTGGAAGCTGTTGATCGGCGGGCTTGGAAGGTAAGCCGGCAACGCCATAGCCCGAGATTACCGCGAACCACCCGCCGGCCTGAGCGTGGCCGGCGGGTGGAACTACGCTTCGTTCGGGATCAATGGCTCCCGGAGTCCGGGTGTTCAGTGGCGAGCGGTGCGGCGCTGGCGGCGGCGCGGGGCGACACGTGAGTGATCGGCGGTACCGGCGGTACGGTTTGCGAGCGGTCGGGCTGGCCGGCTAGCCGGTAGACGGTGGTTCCGTCGACGGTTTCCATCTCCAGCAGCTCGCTGACCAGCGAGTCGAGCTCGGGGCGGTGGTCCTTGAGCAGGGCGATGGCGCGCTCCTCGGCCTGGCGCAGCAGGCGGGAGACCTCGTTGTCGATCTCGGCCTGGGTGGCCTCGGCGAACGGCCGGCTGGAAAAGCCAGTCCCGCCGCCGCCCAGGAACGCCGACCCGCCCTCGGGGTACCCGACCGGACCCAGCGTCTTGGACAGGCCGAACTCCCGGACCATCTTGACCGCCAGGTCGGTCGCGCCGGCGAGGTCGTTGGCCGCGCCGGTCGAGCCCTGCCCGATGACCACCAGCTCGGCGGCCCGGCCGCCNNGTCACCTTGGCCACCGGGTCGGCGTGCTCGGACAGCGCCGCGACCATGGCGTGCCCGGACTCGTGCACCGCGACCGCGTGCTTCTCCTCGGGCAGCAGCACGTTGCTGCCTTCCCGGCGGCCCAGGATGATCCGGTCCCGGGCCGCGTCGAAGTCGGCCGCGGTGATCACCTCGCGATTGCCGCGGACCGCGAAGATGGCGGCCTCGTTGGCCAGGTTGGCCAGGTCGGCGCCGGAGAAGCCGGGCGTGCCGCGGGCGATCGCGTTCAGGTCCACGTCCGGGGCCAGCTTCTTGTCCCGGCAGTGGACGGCGAGGATCGCGGAGCGTTCGGTCACGTTCGGCAGCGGGATCGTGACCTGGCGGTCGAAGCGGCCCGGCCGCAGCAGCGCCGGGTCGAGGACTTCGGGCCGGTTGGTCGCGCCGAGCACCACCACGCCCGCCGAGGGCTCGAACCCGTCCATCTCGGCCAGCAGCTGGTTGAGNNAACGGCACCTTGGCCTCGCCGGCGACCGCCCGGGCCAGCAGGGTTTTGCCGGTGCCAGGCGGTCCTACCATGAGCACGCCGCGGGGGACCAGCGCCCCGACCCGGGCGTACCGGTCCGGGTTGCGCAGGAAGTCGAC
>PLIQ01000057.1 GCA_003140115.1 Actinomycetota bacterium
TATCCGCGCGGCGCTCCGGCGCTGCGGAGGCAACCCGTGCGCGCTCATCCGTCGCGCGATGACGACGTCAGCGGCGGCGGACCTAGGTCGCGTGCCCGGCGCGGGGACGGGCGCAGGACAGTCGCGGCCATTTTCGTCAGCCGCTGGGCCAGCGGTATCCGCGACGCCTGGTTCACCCGTTCGCTGAGCAGATCCACGCCGTCCCCGTCCAGCCGCGGCAAGGCAATAGCGCGTCCGGCCATCGCCAGGACTATCGCTTCGGCGTCGCCGCGTACCGGCGCGCCGTGGCCGGACGTCCATCCGGTGTCGACAGCCTCGAATCGCAGCTCGCTGAGCCGGCCGCCGACGGCGAAGCCGGGGCTCGGCACGCTGGCCAGATGGTGGAAGGTCACCGCCAGACGATCCTCCGGGATAACCCGGTCGATTCCGAGCGGAATCCTCACGTCCAGGTCGTGCAGGACGATGTCGGCCAGCACGGGGTCGTATCCGGACCCGGGGACCGTCGTCTTGGCCGTTGCGTAACGGCGCAGGCAGCCGACGAGGTCCGCAGTGGAGCGCTGCGCATACATGCGGGCGAGCCGTTCATTGCCAGGTGCGAAGTTCCCGGCGTAGGCGAGCATGCACAGGTAGATCTTCAGCTGCCCGAAGCGCAGGTAGGTCACCAGATGCGCGCCGACTTCGTGTACCGTCCACGCGTCGCACAAACTCTGTCGGGTCAGTTGCTCCTGGCTCAGGCTGGCGAGCAGATCGGCCATGTGCTGCCGCTCGGCCACGATCATCTCGTGCACCCGCATGCCTTGACGATACGGCGCGGGCACATGTACCGGTTCTCATGGCTTGCCGGGCGCGGCGTCCATCGCGCTGCCTTCGGCCTGGCCGAGTGCCATGGCGGGCGGACCGTCGGCCTGCGGGCGGCGAGCCCGTGGCCCGGCCGTGGCGGGCGGCCAGTAGGCCAGGGCCAGCAGGGCCAGCAGCGGGGCGGAGTTCGGGTCGGTGGCGCCGCCGGCCAGGATCTGGCCGAACGCCTCGCCGAACACCCAGATGAACGCGGCCACCACGAGGGCCAGGATCAGCGCGCTCCGGGCCAGCGGCGGCGGCAGGAACACCCCGGCCGCGATAGCGATCAGCGCGACGGCCAGCACGATCGAGGCGGTCAGCCCCTGATGGGCGAGCACCGCAGCGGCCTGGCTTTCCAGCCAGGTGACCCAGCCGGGCTCCCCGCCGGTCATGCTCACGATCATGTCGTGCAGCGCCTGCGGCGCCCGGTTCGCCGGGGTCAGCGCGAAGTAGGCCAGGCTGCCCCACAGCACCAGCCACAGCAGCCGCGCCGCCGGGGCCCCGACCGCCCGGAACGCCACGGACGGGGCAGTCACGCCCGGCCGGCCGGCCGGCCACAGCAGCACAGCGAGCAGCGCGTACAAGATCACCGCGCCGGGACCGCCGCTCACCGGGCTCGCGCCGCCACTCAGCACACCGCCGAGGCCTTCGCCGAACCACCACACGCCCAGCGACCACGCGATCGAGGCGGCCAGCGCCACCCGGACTGCGGGACGGTAGGCAATTCCCAGCCCCAGCAGCAGCTGAACGGTGGCGAAGACCGTATTCAGCAGCACCAGATGGTGCGCCACCAGAGCCGCGTTCCAGCGGATCGGGTCGGCGATGACACCGGGGTTCCCCGCCGCGGTACCTCCGATCATCTGCCCGAACGCCTGGGTGTACATGAACGACTGGTACTGCAGCAGGCCATCCAGCAGCCAGGTCGCCGCGAGGAGCAGCTGCAGCACCCGGCGCGCGTCCGTACCGGGTGAGGCGTGGACCATGGTCGGCGTCATGCCTTATTGCCGCACTGNNCACTGCCCTTACTACGGAATGTTCAAGATTTCGATCGTGCCGCTGTTCTCGTCGGTGACGTATGCCTGGCGCCCGTTGGGCAGCACGGAGATGCTCGTCGGAGCCTTCCCGGTCGGGATCTCGCCGATGACGCTATAGTCCGCGGTGTCGATCACCGTGACCGTGTTGTCCAAGTTATTCACCGTGAAGAGGTAGCGCCCATCTGGCGAGTACGTGATGTCCAGCGGCTCCTTCCCGACCGGGATCTGCTTGATCATCTGGTTGGTCGCGGTGTTGATCAGAAAGACCACGTCACCGCTGTAGCTCGTGACCGCCAGGCGGCTGCCGTCCGGCGAGAGGGCTGCGCTGTGCGGGGTCTCGCCAACATTGATCGTTTTGATGATGCCGTTATTGTGGGCATTTAGGACCGTGACAGTGGCGGACATGTGATCCGTGACGTAAAACAGCCCGTTTTTATTATCGAATACGATCCAGTGCGGGTTTGCCTCGACGGGGATCCTGCCAATCAGCTGTTTGCTCGCCGTGTTGATCACATCGATGACGTTCTCGTCGGGGCCGCTCATCGCCATGTTGTGGTTCGGCACGTAGAGGTACGGCCCGTCCGGGCTTGTCTCCGAAGGGCCCGGTGTATGGTTATCCACCGGCACGGTGGACGTCACGGTGCGGGTAGCGGTGTCGATGAACGCGATGAGATGCACCGTGTTGCTGCCGTTGTAGACGCTGACGTAGGCGGTCCGGCTGTCAGGTGAGAACGAGACGGACTGGGGCGGCCCCTGGGGGATCTTGATGGTCCCGGATACCCGGTCATCGGCCGTGTTGAGCACGTCGATCACGCCTGCACCTGGATTGGCGATGTAGGCGAACTTGCCGTTTGGCGCGACCTGAACGTAGTTGGGGGTTCCCTCGACCTCTATCGGCCCCGCCACCGTGGGAACGGCGACGCTGGCCGCCCCGGCAGTGCCGGTCCTTGTCGCGTCGCCTGCGTTCTGCGTAGCGTCAACGCCGCCTGCGTTCGGCCTAGCGGAAGCCATAAGGACGAGCACGATCGCAACTGCCAGTGCCGCGGCTGCGGCCAGAATCGGCACGCCAAGCCGACGCCACGCAGGCCCGCGCGCCGGCCCGCCTGTCGCCACGCCAGGTGGTAGGCGACCGCCGTCTGCTGGGTCGAGACTTGTGCTCTGCGGCACGTCCTGCGGTGGTCGGGTGTCGCCCCAATCGTCAACGCTGCCCGCGGCCACCGTTTGCGACGGGCGGTAAAGGACGCCCTGTGTGGCGGGTTCGCCTGCTGGCTCCGGTTCGGGACCCGGCGGCTTCGCCGCGCCTGGCCAGGCTGCGGCTACGGTCGCAGCCTGCCACGTTGGAGCCGGTATCTCGGTCCACGTATGTTGCAACTCCGTCATTTGCGGCGTCGGCGCCGGAGCCAGCAAGGCTTCGCGGGCCGCCGCTGCCAGCATGCCAGCGGTCGGAAAGCGGTCCTTCGGGTCTTTGGCCATGCCGCGGGCAATCACGGCGTCCAATGCTGGCGGTACGCCCTCGGCCAGGCTGCTGGCCTGCGGAGGACCGGAGTAGAGCTGGGCATACATAAGCGCGGGCAGATCTTTGCCGCTGAAGGGTGGTGCGCCGGTCAGGCACTCGTGCAGCACACAAGCCAGGGAGTAGACATCGGTCCGCCCGTCAACGTCGTGGCCAGCGAACCGCTCCGGGGCCATGTAGTGCAGCGTTCCGATCGTTGCCCCGGTGATTGTCAGCGATGTTTGCCCGCCGCCGACCGACCGGGCCATACCGAAGTCGACCACATAAACGAAGTCGCTCGAGGTGACCAGGATGTTCGAAGGCTTGATGTCGCGGTGGACGAGGTCGTTAGCGTGCGCGGCATTCAAGGCCTCGGCGACCTGACTGATAAGATAAACTGCCCGCTGCGGCGCGATCCGACCGTCCGTATTGAGTAGCGCGCAGATATCGGCGCCGTCCACCAAGCGCATGTCGATGAAGAGCTGGCCGTCGATCTCGCCGAAGTCATGTATGGGGATGACGTGCGGTTCCTGCAGTTGCGCAGCGACGTTCGATTCACGCTGGAATCGCTTGAGGTACTCCTGGTCACTAGAGAGCGCTTCGGGCAGGAGCTTGAGGGCGACGTACCGGCCACGGTGTGTGTCGTACGCCTTGTAAACTTCCCCCATTCCGCCGGAACCCAGCAGAGAATCGAGGCGAAAGTGTCCGACCTGCTGTGGGGTCATGAGCACCGCCCCCAAAAGTTACTACATCAAGCCTCTGCACCGCAGCCGTTAGAGCATGTTTGGGAATCCGTCTCCTCGCTCGGCAACGGCTAGCATAACACTTTTGTGGAGCGATGCTTGAAACCTGCGAATCTGCCGGGAAGGGAGTGAACGAAGGTGCACCTTCCCGGATGATTGCAGGGTGTCTCGTTAGCGGTTCACGTCGACGGAAGTGGTGTATGGGGTAACCGGTAGTGACGGACTAGTTAACCGTAGTATGGCGTGTCGCCGTGATGCGAGGCGGCCACCTCGCGATCCTTCGAAGTGGTTGACAGTATGATGCCCTATAGGGAGGATAATTATGGCTGCGTTGAATGACGCGGGCGCCCGAGTAGTGCTGATCGGCACCGGACGGCATTCCGCGGATTCGGAACTTGAGTCGGTGCCTGCTGTCGAGCGCTCGGTGCGGGACCTAGGCGAGGTTCTTGTAGAACGGTGCGGTCTGGCCCGGGAAAGGCTGCGGGTCATTATTGACGCGGCCACCCCGGCGGAAATCGGAACGGCGCTAGCCGAAGAGGCGGAGCAGGCCACGTCGGTACTGCTGGTTTACTACGTCGGTCATGGCTTAGTGGGTCTGGGCGGAGAGTTGTACCTGGCTGCTCAGTCCACCGCCGCCCGCAGACCTGCCCGGCTCGCGTACACCGCCCTTGCGTATCACGCCGTCCGGGGTTCGCTCCTCGATAGCCGTGCCACCTCCGTTGTAGTTGTGCTGGATTGCTGTTATTCGGGGCGTGCGCTTGGCGTTCTGGGGAGCATTCAAGACGAGGCCATCATTATGGCGCGGGTGCACGGCGCCTTCGTGCTGACTTCGGCCGCATCCGACGAGCTGGCCCTGGCACCCGAAGGCGATACCTATACCGCATTCACCGGGGAGTTCCTGAAACTGCTGCGGGATGGCGACCCTGACGGGCCGCCGCAGATGACCCTGCAGAGTATCTACGACTACCTGGTCCGTGTGCTTCCGGCCCGCGGCGGTCCCCGGCCCCGCTGCACAACCAGCGGCTGGGGACGTGAGCTGATCCTCTCGGCTAATCCGGCGTACCAGCCGGCGCGTCCGACTCTGCGTCCGCAACTGCCCTCTAGCGGTAACGTGTGCCCCTATCCGGGCCTCGTAGCATACAAACCGGAACAGGCCCCCTGGTTCTTCGGGCGTGACCGGCTCACCACCGATCTGACCGCGAGACTGGCCGGCCGGCTGGCCGGGGGCGGCCCACTGGTGGTGGTAGCGCCATCGGGGGCCGGGAAATCGTCGCTCTTGCAGGCTGGCCTGATACCAGCCCTTACCCGTGGCGAGCTAACGGCCCGGATCTGGTCACTGGCCCCGCGTGCCGATGAGGCCGGGGCCGCACCCGCTCACCGCGCTTGCCACGCAGATCGCACCTCTGGCCAGCGTCGACTCGGCTGAACTGGCCAGCAATTTTTGGCAAGACCCGGGCTACGGCGCCGAGCGGTTTCGCGATGTCCTGCGCAAGCAGGCCGCCGGCCGCGGCATCGTGGGAGCCCGCGTGATCGTGATCGTCGATCAGTTCGAGGAAGTCTTCACCCTGTGCGCGGACGAGACCGAACGGCGTACCTTTATCGGGCTGCTCGGCGCACTGGCCTCCGGCACACGCGAAGCTGAGCCCGCCGGGCTGGTCGTCATCGGCCTGCGAGCTGACTTCTACGGCCGGTGCGCGGAGTACCCGGAACTGCGCGAGGCCGTGGAGCAAGACCAGGTTCTCGTCGGCCCGATGTCAACGGCCGAACTGCGCGAAGCGATCGAGCGGCCGGCGCAGGAAGTCGGCCTGGAACTCGAACCCGGGCTGGTCGAGCTCCTGCTGCGCGACATCGGGGCCGACGGCGGCCGCGAAGCCGGGGCCGGGGACTATGAGGCGGGTCGGCTCCCGCTGATCGCCTATGCCCTGCGGGAAACCTGGGAGCGGCGATCGGGCAGCACCTTGACGGTCGCGGGCTATGAGAAGACCGGCGGGATCCGTGACGCCATCGCCACCGCCGCGGAGCAGACCTACGAGACGCTGCCCGAGGCCAGCCAGCAGGCGACGCGGCCGTTGTTCCTGCGCCTGGTCAAGATCGGTGAAGGCACACAGGACACCCGCCGCAGCGTCAGTGAGGCCGAACTGCTGAGCCACAGTCCCGTGAGCTCAGATGCGGAGGCGGCCCTCAAGGAGTTCACCCGGGCCCGGCTGCTGACCACAAGCGAGGACAGCGTCCAGATCAGCCACGAGGCCTTGCTGCAGGCCTGGCCTCGGCTCCGGCAGTGGATAAGCAACGACCGGACCGGCAACCTGCTCGGTCAGCAGCTAGAGGATGACGCGACCGCGTGGGAGAGGTCCGGGCACGACAACTCCGCCCTGCTCCGGGGCAGTCGGCTGGACACGGCCCTCAGCTGGGCCCGGGACCGTCCCGGCGACGGCGATGTGAGCCCCCTCGTGGGCAGCTTCCTCCGCGATTCCCGGCGCCAGCAGGCCCGGGCCGGACACATCCGGCGCGCGGCCGTCGCCCTGCTCGCCGTCGCGGCCCTCGTGGCCGCCACGACGGCCTGGTTCGCGGTCAACCGGAGCGGCGCTGCGGAGGCCAGCAGCCGCGAGGCCATCCTCAACCAGGTCACTGCGGAAGCTGACCAGGCCGCCAGCACGGACTCGTCCCTGGCCGCCGAGCTGAATGTTCTCGCTTACCAGATGAAGCCGTCCAGCACCACCTACACCAAGCTGATCAGCGCCCAGGACACACCGCTCGCATCCGTTCTGCCGGTCTCCTCGGGCACCCCGGACAGCATCGCGTTCAGCCCTAAAGGTAACCTGCTGGCCGCCGCGACCGGCGCTGGTGTCCAGCTCTGGAGCTTCAGCCCCTCGGCGGTACCCCGGTCGCTCGGGTCCCCGCTACCGGTCGGCCCGGGCACGGCAGACAGCATCGCGTTCAGCCCTAAAGGTGACCTGCTGGCCGCCGCGACCAGTATCGGTGTCCAGCTCTGGACGATCAGTTCTTCGGCAGCCCCCCGGCCCCGTCCCCTGCCTCCCGTCGCCTCGGGCTCGGCGGACAGCATCGCGTTCGGCCCTGACGGCGACATCCTCGCAGTCGCGACCGGCGCCGGTGTCCAGCTCTGGAACCTCAGCATCCCCTCCGTTCCCGGACTCATTGGCACCCTGCCGACGAGCGCGGCTGGCGCCGTCAACAGCGTTGCCTTCAGCCCCGATGGCCGCACTCTCGCCGTCGGCGCCCTCAGCCTCCAGCTCTGGAACGTAGCCAATCCCGTGGCCCCCCGGGTCAGCGCCACGATCGCGCCGCTGGATTACTATTCCGGGCACCTGTCCCCGTTCCTGTCCGTCGCCTTCAGTCCCAACGGACGTCTGCTCGCGGCTGGCGCCGCCGACGCCGCGATTCACCTGTGGGGGGTCGCGGACCCCGCCCGGCCGGTATCCCTCGGGTACGCACGGCCTGACACCGAAAGCGTCACCTCGGTGGCCTTCAGCCCCAACGGCGACTCGCTGGCCACCGGCAGCGCCGATGACATGGCCTGGGTGTACAACGTCACCGGTGCCGACGCCTACAGCTGGTTTAACCTCTACCCAGTGCTGACCGGGCACACCGGCGCAATCCTCGCCGTGGCCATGAGCCCGGACGGAAGCACCCTGGCGACCGCGGGCGCCGACCATACGATCCGGCTGTGGCATCTCCCGCGCACCGTTCTGTTCGCTCAATCCGGCTTCGTTGACGGCCTGGCCCTCAGCCCGAGCCGTGACATCCTCGCCAGCGGAGGCTATGGCGACACGATGACGCTGTGGAATGTGGCGAACCCGGCCGCCCCCACGGACCTTTCCGGCGCAGTAGCAGCGTCAGGAATGGTCAACTCCATCAGCTTCCGGCCCGATGGCCGGCTACTCGCCGCCGCGGAACATAACGTCGTCCAGCTGTGGCAGGTCTCCGATCCCAGGCACCCGGTACGGATCGGCCTGCCGCTGCCNNCCCGATGGCCGCACGTTGGCGGTGGGAAGCTTCGACCACACGGTCCAGGTCTGGGACGTCGCCGATCCCGCCCACCCCGTGGCCGTCGGCCCGCCACTGCCTGGTGTTCCGGCCCAGGGCGTCGAGTCAGTATCCTTCACCCCCAACGGCCGCACGCTTGCTGTTGGGGGTGACGACGGCAAGATCCGGCTGTGGGATGTTGCCGATCCCTCCCGTCCCGTGCCACTCGGCTCACTGCTAACAGGAAATGTCGGCAGCATTGACGCGGTGGCCTTCAACCCCGACGGGCAAACCCTGGCCATCGGCGACGCCGCGGGCTCCATAGAGCTTTGGGATGTCAAGGATCCCGCCCGGGCCAGCCTGCTCGGACAGCCGCTGACGGGTCAGACCTCGGACATCTACTCGCTGGCGTTCAGTCCGGACGGGCACACGCTGGCCAGCGGAAGCCTGGATCACTCGATCCGGCTCTAGGATGTCGCCAACCCCAGTCGCGCGCAAGAGATCGGCGGTCCCCTAACCGGGGACACGGGGGTATCAACTCCCTCGTTTTCGCCTCCGGGGGCCACGTCCTCATCGCTGGTGACGGCTCTTACGCGGTAAGACTCTGGAACCTCGATGCCGTCACCGCCATCCAGCGCATTTGTGCCACTACGGCTAATGTCCTCACGCCTGCGCAGTGGCATCAGTACGTGTCGGAACTTTCCTACAACCCGCCATGCGGCACCAGCCAATGAGCAGAACCCCGCGACCGGGAAGGTGCGCGCACGATGTCGGCTGATCTCACTATCACCCTCACCATTACCGATGGCAGCCTCGACGAACTGCGTGCCCTGCGCACGTGGCTGACACAGGAAGAACAGCTCCGCGGCCGGGTAATCCTCACCCAGGACGGACCGCCGGGATCAGGCACGCTCGGCATGGCAATGGAAGCCCTTTCGGTCAGTATTGAATCCGGCGGTGCGGTCACCGTGCTCGTCGCCGGGATAATGTCGTGGATCCGCCAGCGCTACGGCCAGCGTCATCGCACGAGCACGACCGTCATCAAACTCCGCCGCGCTGACGGAGCCATGGTGGAGATCTCCGCCGCCACCGCCGGAACATGGTCAAGCGCCGAAATCGCGGCCCAGATCCGCCAGCTCGTCGGGGATCTCGATCCCGGCAACCAGGCGTCTACAGTGGGGCAACCAGGTGGTCCCATCCTGGTGGCAGAAAACCCCTCGGGGGGGTCCCATGATTCTGGCAAGCGACACCGACCTCGTGACGCCGGAATGGTTGATCTGGGTGCCGACCGCGATCCCAGTACGCGCTAAGTCATCAGCAAAGAATCAACGTTACACGGGTGA
>PLIQ01000364.1:0-2873 GCA_003140115.1 Actinomycetota bacterium
GCGCTGCCCGGAGCGGCGAACGACGTTCCCGCTAGGCCTAGCGTGCCGAGCAGGGCTGCTGAGCTGGCGGCCGCGGTGACGCGCAACCACGTCACCCGTCGGCTGGCCAGGCCCGCCTCCCGACGTCTGTCCATGAGTTTTCCTCTCAGGCGTGAAGTGCGGTCCGCCCACTTGGCACCGCGGGAGCCCACGATGCCACGCTTCGGCTCACCGGATAAGAGGCTTATTGGTGTCTGTTTGTGCAAATCTGGTAAATCTTCGGCGACATTCTGGTGTCGGCTGGGGAAACACGCAGACGGACCAGCGCGAATATGTTGGGATTGCCGCCG
Organism: Actinomycetota bacterium; assembly: GCA_003140115.1. The sequence goes on from PLIQ01000364.1 coordinate 330, forward strand.
TTACTCTGGGTAGTGAACAATGACGCATCGTGACTCAACCCATTTCGCGCCGTGTCGCGGTCGCGGTTCTCGTGCTGCTGGGGCGGCCGGCGTCGGCGCTTCCTCGTTAGGACAGGGCTGAGATCTGGCGGGCCAAGGCGAAGTCGTTCGCGGTCAGGCCGCCCGCCGAGTGGGTGCTCAGGGTCAGCGTCACCTTGTTCCAGGAGATCGCGACGTCGGGATGGTGGTTGGCCTGCTCGGCCAGGTAGGCGACGGCGCCGACGTACAGCAGGGCGTCGCGGAAGTCGGCGCGCTCGGTGACGGCGGTGATCGCACTGCCGTCGCGGGTCCAGGCCGGGAGGGCGGCCAGTTCGGCGGTGATCTGGGCCTCGGTCAGAAGTTCCATGGTTCCGGCATACCATTCCCAGGTGACGTCAACGAGGCAGACTCCGCTATCCGAAGTGCACGAGCGGCTCGGGGCAGTCATGACCTCCTTCGCGGGCTGGCAGATGCCGCTGCGCTACGGCAGCGAGACGGCCGAGCACCAGGCGGTGCGGCACGCGGCAGGGCTGTTCGACCTCTCGCACATGGGCGAGATCACGGTGACCGGGGCGGAGGCCGGGCGGGCGCTGGACTACGCGCTGACCGGTTACCTGTCCGCCATGGCGCCCGGCCGGGCGCGGTACACGATGATCTGCGCGGCCGACGGCGGCGTCCTCGACGACCTGGTCGTCTACCGGCTGGGCGAGCAGGAGTTCCTGGTCATCGCGAACGCCGCCAATACGTCTGTGGTGTTTGACGAGCTGCGGTCCCGTGCTTCCGGGTTCGATGCGGTCGTCACCGACGCCACCGATGACTACGCGCTGATCGCGGTCCAGGGGCCGGCGGCAGCCGGGATCCTTGGCGGGCTGACGGAGATCGACCTCGGCGCCATGAAGTATTACTCCGGGGCGGCCGGGTCGGTCGCGGGTTTCCCGGTCTGGGTGGCCCGGACCGGGTACACCGGCGAGGACGGCTTCGAGGTGTTCGCGCGGCCGGCGGACGCGGTGGCCATCTGGGACGCGCTCGTCGCGGCGGGGACTCCGGCGGGGCTGATCCCGGCGGGCCTGGCCGCCCGCGACACGCTCCGGCTCGAGGCCGGCATGCCGCTGTACGGCAACGAGCTCGGCCCGGACCTGACGCCGTTCGAGGCGGGCCTGGGGCGGGTGGTGAAGTTCGATAAGGCGGGCGATTTCGTGGGGCGTTCGGCGCTAGCGGTTTTGGCCGCCGCTGAACCGGCTCGGCGGCTGGTCGGGCTGACCATCCAGTCCCGCCGGATCCCCAGGCACGGCTACCCCGTGCTCGCGGACGGCGTGGTATGCGGAACCGTGACCAGTGGCGCCCCGTCCCCGACCCTGGGCCAGCCGATCGCTATGGCCTACCTGAACGCCGGCCCCGGCGCCGATGATGCTGTACTTGCTGTCGATATCCGGGGCGAAGCCGTCCCGGCGCAGCTGACGGATTTGCCGTTTTACTCCAGGAGTCGATAACGATGAGCAACCCAGCCGAACTGCGCTACACGGCCGAGCACGAATGGGTGTCCGTCGAGGGCACTTTGGCGTCGGTCGGCATCACCGAGTACGCGGCCCAGCAGCTCGGTGACGTGGTGTACGTCTCCCTGCCCGCCGTCGGCGCGGCCGTCACGGCCGGCGAGCCGTGCGGTGAGGTGGAATCGGTCAAGTCGGTCAGTGACCTGTACTCCCCGGTGGACGGCGAGGTGACCGAGACCAACACCGAGCTGGAGGACGACCCGTCGCTGGTCAACGCCGAGCCGTATGGGCTCGGGTGGATCTTCCGGGTGCGGGTGGCGCAGGACGGCAACGGGGACGCGGCGCTGCCGACCGACCTGCTGTCCGCGGCCGAATACGAGGAGTTGACCAAGAGCGCTAGCTAGCTCGTTGGCTCGTTGGCCTGCCTTTGGCTGCTAGCGCTTGCGCTTGCGGCGGCGCAGCAGGAGCAGGGCGGTCACGCCGACGACGACCGCGACCGCCACGGCGCCGGCCATGATCGGGTCGATCTGGCTGGCTTGCTCGCGGAGCCGGTCCGCTGCCCGCTCGACGTTCTTCTTCGGGCTCACCCGGTCGGAGATGGCGTCGATGGTGCGCGCCAGTTCCGCGCGGGTGCGGTCGATGTCCGCCACCAGCGTGTCCTGATCGACGGGCTTCGGTTCGGTTTCCGCGTCAGCCATTGCGTGCTCCCCTTCCGGCCAGGCTCTTTCTGGCAGGCCGCCTATTTTGTCAGATCGACGGTGACCTTGGTGCTGCGGGCGCGGTCGGCCCTAGCCGGCGCCGCCGCTGTCCGGGAACGTCGCTAAGAATGCGACTTATGTTCGTTATCGGAGGCTTCGCCCTTCGTGGTACCTAGTGAGGAGCAAAGTCTGAGTTTGGGCAAATGCATGAAGGGCTCACCTAGGTTGATTTATGCTGCTCGAGGACCACGGGAGGGGGACCACTGCCGGCGTGCTCGCGCGCCGCGTGTTTGCTTCTCCCCTTCCCCGAGGAGGGCAAGACGTGTACGCGGCGCTGC
>PLIQ01000364.1:2883-36804 GCA_003140115.1 Actinomycetota bacterium
GAAGCCGGTGCCGCTCGGCGTATCCAAGCAGACCGCGGCGGTCATGGCGCTGGACGACTACCCGTTCATCACCGGTCCGGTGGGCAGCGTGGACAAGGTCCAGCTGGAGCGCGTGGTCGACGTCATGCAGCAGTTCCTGGGCTTCGACTCCTCGTTCAACGTCAATTCGATGCTGACCGGCGGCTGACGCCCGGTTCGGGACCGGCTCAGGGCGCGACGATCATGGCCGCGATGGTCAAGATCGCGCCGATGACGGTGAACACGGCGACCAGGACGACGGCCACCGGGCTCCCGATGAAAAGAGCGGCCAGCATGCCCACGTTCGCCACCAGGATCACGCCCGCGCCNNGCCAGCTCCGCGTAGGTCCGCGACGCGAGCACCTGGCCGATCCGGGCGTCGAATTCGTCGCGGGCCAGCCGGCCCTGCACGAAGGCGGCCTTGAGCAGGTCGATCACCCGCTCGCGGTCGGCGCGCGAGGCCCGCAGGCTCGCGCTGGCCGCCTGGGCTCCCGGTTCTGGTCTCACCGGCGCCTCCCACCTGTATCCACAGCGTAATCCGGCCTCCGGCCGCTGGCCACGCCCCGGCCGCTGGTCGCGCCCCGGCTGCGCCGTTGCGGACCACGCAGGCGCGGCGTAGGCCTGCGCCACCGCGGCCCGGTTGAACACCCGCCAGGTACTGGCGGACACGAGGACCGCGACCACGAAGCCGACCCAGTAGGGCGCGGTGATCCCGAACCGGGCCGCGATCACGCCGCCGAGCACGGCGCCGACGCAGTTGCCGCCGGCCGCGATGAACAGGCCGGTGCTGGCCACCCGGCCCATCATCTCCGGCGGCGTCAGCCGCTGCCGCAGCGAGCTGCCCACGATGGTCCACAGCGCGCCGTGCACGCCGAAGGCGAACAGCATGAAGCCGACCAGGTACGCGCTGCGCGAGGTGGCCAGGACCAGGTGCAGTCCCGCCTCGACCAGCAGGCCGATCCGGATGGTCCAGGTCGCGGTGACCCGCTTGATGAGCCAGTCGCCCGATGCGGACCCTGCCAGGGCGCCGACCGCCATGCAGGCGAACAGCGTGCCGTAGCCGACCGGGCCCAGGTGCAGCCGCTCCTTGACCAGCAGGACCAGCACCGCGACGGCCGCGGTGAGGGTCAGGTTCAGCAGCCCGATCAAGACCGTCATCGTGCGCAGCACCCGCTGGCCGGCCAGCCAGCGGAACCCTTCGGCCAGCTCCCGCCGGACCCGGCGGGCCGGCCGGGCCTGGTCATCACCGGCCGCCGCCGGGCGTACGGCCCGGTACGTGCCGGCCAACAGGCCGACCAGGACCGCGCTGGCCGCGTACGTTCCCGCGTTGACGTAGAACGGCACGCACGCGGCCAGCACGAACAAGAACCCGCCCAGCGGCCCCGCGATCATGTTCTGCGTCAGCGTGGTCCCGCCGACTAGCCAGCCGTTCGCGCGCTCCAGGCGGGCGTGCGGGACGACAGCCGGGATCATGGCCTGGCTGGCGGAGCGGAAGACGATCTCGCCGGTGTTGATGAGGAACAACGCCGCGTCCAGCAGCGCGATGCTGGACCATCCGGCCAGCAGCGCGGTGGCCAGGACGCCCATGACGGCAACGCGCAGCCAGTCGATCGTGATCATCAGCCGCCGCCGGTCCACCCGGTCCACGAGAACGCCGCCGGGCAGGGCGAACAGCAGCCAGGGCAGCCACGAGACACCGGTCGTTACCGACACGATCAGCGGGTTCTTGGTGTGCGCGGCCACGAAGAGCGGCGCCGCGATCGTGGCCAGGCCGCTGCCCAGGGCCGAGGTCGTGCTGGCCGTCCACAGCTTCGCGAACCGCGAGCCCAGTGGTTCCGCCACGTAGTGACGCTACCCGAGCCGGGTTAGCCGTCCGCGGCCCCGCGGCGCCCGGTCAGGAGGCGGGTCCGACCATCGATCCGACCAGGGTGCCCTGCTCGACCTCGGCGGCATATCGCGGGTGCAGCATGCCGAACCGGAGCATGGCCAGGGCGACGCGCTGGAGGCGTCCTTTGTTCACCGGGCCGGTCGGATAACCGGCCAACGCCATGGAGGTCGTGACCAGCGGCCCCAGATTGTCGTATTTCGCGATGGCGGCCTGGACCGCCGCCGAGTTGGTGTCCGCCAGCAGCTGCGCCGCCTGGATGGCCCGGACGAACGCGGCGGCCGTCCTCGGGTACTTCTGCGCCCAAGCCGTCGTGGCCACGTACCCGTCGATAGGGAAGTTCACGGCCGAACCCTGATCCAGGTCAGCCAGTATCCGCTCGCCGTATTTCTCTCCCGCGTAGGTGATGTACGGCTCCGCGAGAAACGCCGCGGTCCACGTCCCGGTCTGCAGTTGCGCGGGCATCGCGGGGAAGCCTTGCCCATCGGTGACGAAATGCACCTTCGCGGGCGAGATTCCATGGTCGGAAAGCAGCACGTTAATGAGCAGGGTGCCGATGCTATTGGTCCCGTTGACCGCGACCTTCTTTCCCTTCAGCTGCGCGACGGTCACGACGGGCGAGTTCCCTGTGGTGACCAGCACCCGGGTGTCCGGCCGTAGCGTGGACGCCTCGGCCAGGACGCGGAAACTGGCCCCCGCCGCCTGCGCCGCGAGGTAGGGAATGTAGCTGCCCGCGCTGATGTCGACCTCGCCTTTCAGCTGAGCGGTGATGACCGCCTGACTGCTGGCTATCGGCTCGATCGTCACCTGCAGCCCTTGCCCGGTAAACAGCCCCTCGTCCTGGGCGATGTACAGGCCGGCCAGGTCGGCGGCCGGCAGGGCGGCGACCGTGATGTCGGGCAGTTCGGGATCGGGGTGGCCCGCGGACGGCGCGGTGCTGATCGCCGTGCCGCATCCGGTGGCCAGGGCCATGACCACTGACGCAGTGACCGGCACCATACGGAAGCTGCGGATGTTCAACGTCGCCGCCCGCGAACGACGGCCTGGGTATGGCCGTGCGCAGAACACTCCGTGAGCGACCCCGCAGATAACCGCTCGGCTGAGTGAACAATCCTCATGCTAGGTACCGGATCTGACGGTCGCGGGTGCACCCGAAGGCAGCTTTCATTTCCGTAATATCTTCGTGACCTACCGGACCAGCCCGACCGGCTACCGGGTGGGGGTAGTGCAAGCCTCGGCTCAGCGACACGATTTCCCGCACTTGACGACTCAGATCACCTGTAAGATAGTTTACTATATGAGTAGTGAACTCGTGAAGCAGACGATCACGTTCCAGCTGAACCAGGCCTCGGGCGTCCCGGCCTACCTGCAGATCGTCCAGCAGGTCGAGCAGGCGCTCCGGATGGGGACGCTCCGGCCTGGCGATCAGCTGCCGACGGTGAAGCAGGTGGTTGCCGAGGTGACCATCAACCCGAACACGGTAACCAAGGCATACCGGGAACTCGAGCACGCCGGTTTGGCCGAGGGGCGCCAGGGTGTCGGCACCTTCGTCCTGCGCCGGCCGGAGGGTCCCCCTCCCCAGGAGCAGACGCGGCTCGCTCGCGGTCTCGAACGATGGGTCGAGACTGCGCGAGCGGCCGGCCTCGACGGCCAGGCGATGGAGGCGATGCTGCGCTCGATCTTGCGTAGCGCGTCGGACCGGGGCGTCGCATGAGCCGCGAAGCACTCGCGATAGAGACTGCCGGGCTTTCCAAGCGCTACCGGTCGGCGTGGGGACTTCAGGACTGCTCGATCCGCGTGCCGGAGGGCCGCATCTCGGCGCTGGTCGGCCCGAACGGCGCCGGCAAGACGACGCTCCTGCGGCTGCTCGTCGGACTGCGCCGCCCGACGTCGGGGCAGGCCCGTGTGCTCGGGCGCGCTCCCGCGCAGGACGACATGGACTTCCTCGCGAGTGTCGGCTTTCTCGCCCAGGAGATCCCCCTGTACCGCCAGCTCTCCGCCGCCGAGCATATCCGGATCGGCGCCCGTTTGAACCGCACGTGGGACGCTGCCGGTGCCGGGCAGCGACTCACGACGCTCCGGGTTCCGCTCGACCGTCCCGTGCACTCGCTGTCTGGCGGGCAGCGAGCCCAGGTCGCGCTCAGCCTTGCGCTCGCCAAGCGGCCGCATGTCCTGTTGCTGGACGAGCCGCTCGCCGCGCTTGATCCCCTCGCCCGGCGCGAGTTCCTCACCTCCCTCGCCGATGTGACCGTCGAAGGTGACGTCACGGTGATGCTCTCCTCGCACCTGGTGCACGACCTCGAGCGTGTCTGCAATCACCTCATCCTGCTGACGGCCTCGCGGGTGCGCCTGTGCGCCGACATCGACGACGTGCTGGGCGGCCACCGGATGCTGGTCGGGCCGCGCCGGAGTACCGCAGAGCTTGAGCGCGTGTTCACCGTGGTGAAGGTGACACAGACCGAACGCCAGTCCAGAGTGCTCGCCCGCCTTGACGGCCCGGTGCTTGATCCGGCCTGGGACGTGTCCGAGGTCGGCCTCGAGGACATCATCCTCGCCTACATGTCCGAGGACCAGCCCCTTACCGCCGGGCCGCTCAGCTTTGCCGGAGGTACCGCATGACGTTCCTCATCTGGCGGCTGCACCGCGTGCACGCCATCGTCGCGGCCGTCGTGATCGTGGCGGTCACCGCCCTGATCGTGCCGTCCGGGATCGCCATCGCGAACTCCTACCACCACGCCGTGATGAACTGCTCGGTCAGCCACGTCGGCTGCGGCGACATCTCGTTCACCGTGTTCGGGAACAACAGCGTCTTTACCTCGCTCGTACAGGACCTGGTCATGGCCTTCCCGCTCGTCCTCGGCATCTTGTGGGGCGCACCGCTCATGGCGGGCCAGTTCGAAGCGGGCACCGAGGACTTCGTATGGACGCAAGGGGTCACGCGCCGCCGATGGGTGCTCACCAACCTCGGCTGGGCGCTCCTCGCCGCCGCGGTGTGGGGAGGTGTGCTGGCCGCACTGTTCACCTGGTGGCGAGGACCGGACAACGCGGTCGACGGGCCAGTCAAATTCATCTACTTCGACGTCCAAGGCATTGCCCCGGTCGCCTACACCGTGTTCGCCATGGCGCTGGGTATCGCCGCCGGAGCGCTGTTCCGGCGAGTCGTGCCGGCGATCATGACGACTTTTATTGTCTTCCCCGCCGTACGCATCGTCATAGCGCTCTTCTTCCGCCCGCTGTTCGCCGTGTCGCAGAACGTTTCACCCCGCGCGGGCGCGGGCACCCCGCCGCTTTCCTGGAGCCTCTTCGCCGACATAATCTCGAGCAAGACGGAGCACATCATCTACCTGCCCGCGAACCGCTTCTGGCCCGTTCAGGGCGTCGAGTCCGGAATCTTCCTCGTCCTCGCGCTCGCACTCGCGATCTTTACCTACTGGTCGGTCACGACCCGTGAGGCCTAGCCGACGCTATCTGGACGCCCAGGATGGACCTGTTTTCCGGTCACCGCTGCATCCCGCTTGCTGACAGCGGCAACACGTGCGCAGATCGCCCGTTCGTACCCGCACTGCCCGACGATCTCGTCGGCAGCACCCGAAGGCGGCTTTCATTTCGGGGTGGTGACATAGGTGCGTCCAGACGGGGTGCGCCAGATCAGAACACCCGGTTCTGGCTGTTCCAGCCGCCAGCCTTGGGCCTGCTTACACCGGTGATGGTGCCGGCGTAGCGGCGCCAGGTTGCCAAAACGACACACGTTGGATCGAGCGAGGCTGAAAGGCGAAGGTGGCCTGTTACCCCGCGTCCGGTACCGGCCGTACGCCGCGCGGCTTCCGGGCGCCCCGCCCGGAAGAATACGGCCGGCCCGGCCGTGAGCTGTCATACCGCAGGTCGGCGCGGGTCTGGTCGGGGCAGTCTGGGGGCAGAGCCGGGCCATGGCCGGTGCCGCTGGACTGTCCGGCTTCCAGGGCGTGGCCGCCCGGGCCCGGCCGGGGCGGCAGCTGCCTGCGGGAACGCCGCTGCTCCACCGAGGTGGCCATCCCAGTCGCGAAGATGCCCAGTGCCGTGAGTACGAGGCCAAGGGCCACGAAAGCACACAGGCTACTCCAGGGATGATAGGGATTGCCGAGGCCATGCGGATCGAGGATGTTGGCGGCGAACAACACGAGGGCGAACGCGAGGACCAGGCAGCCGCCCGACTTGGCGGCCGCCCTGGCCAGCGGCCAGTGGTGTGCGGGGGTCGGCGGCCGCGCCAGCCCGGCCGCGGCCGGGGCGGAAGGGACGGCCGGGATGTCAGCGGTGAGCGCGGCCAGGTCGGCGCGGGTCTGTGCGGTGAGCGCCCAGCCCGCTCGCGTGTCGAATTCGTCCCTGGTCAGCCGACCGTGTACGAACGCGTCCTTCAGCGCCTCGATCACCTGCTCACGGTCGGCGTGGCCCGCCCGGAGCTGGTCGCGGTTCGCCGCTGCTGGGTCCTCCGGCCCTGCCATCACCGGGACCTCCCCCTAGCACGATGCAGATAAGCGTAGCGCGACTGCTCCCCCCGGAGCGGTCGCCGGATCAATTGCTGGCACAGTCGATCGTGTAGCGCTGGCCGCGATGGCGCCATCGATGCGCTGACCGCCGGTCGTCTGATTGCCGACGGGCAAGGTCCTTTTGAGCTGCTTCAGCGGTGTGCTGCTGACCGCGGTCGACCGGCGGGAGTGATCCGGCCGGGGCGGCGGACGCCGGGCGCTGCGATGGCGTGCTGTGCGTGCCCGGGGCTGGCAGCGGCGGTAGCTGCCCGCCAGATCGCTTCTGATGCCGCACGTCGATCAGCACGCCTGCCGTGACGATCGGGGCCACGAGCAAGGTGACGGCTGCCATGCTGAACGCTAGGAACGCCCAACCGTTGTCGAGGTTCGTCAGCAGGACGGCTACAACCACACTGGCCGCAGCGATGATCACGCTGACGCAGATCCAGGCATCCCCGGCCCTCGGCGGCCGGATCGGGGCATCTATCCGGCCGACGGGGAGGTCCGCGGTCAGCGCGGCCAGCTCAGCACGGGACCGCGAGGCCGACGCCCGGCCTATCCGTTCGTCGTATTCGTCTTCGGTGAGCCGGCCTTGCGCCAACGCGGCCCGCAGGGTGCGGGTCACCCGCTCGCGGTACATGAGCGGCTGATTATCGTTCCCTGCTTCTGCGGCCATCTCGTTTCCTGGCTCGGTCATCACCAGCGCCTCCCACCCGCGACGGAGCGAATCATGACGCGGGTGCCGATTCCTGGTCGGCGCCGGGCGCTGACCGCGGCGGCGGTTGTCCGCCGGAGTGCTTCGCGCGACGGGAGGCGATCATCACGTATACACCGAGAATCCAGAAAATGGCATAGACGACCGCGGACCAGGTGGCCACCTCCGTGCCGGTGGTAGGAGCGGGCCCGCCAGGGAGGGCAGCAAGCGTGACGAGGCCTGGCAGGATCAGCGCGTATACGACCAGCCAAGAGACCTTCGTAGCCCGCCACGGGTTGCGCGGGGGCCGGGCTCTGGCGAGCTCGGCGGGAATGTCGGCGGTCACCTCGGCCAGTTCCGTATAGGTCCGCGCCGCGTACACCTGCCCGGTCCGCGCGTTGAGTTCATCCTGGGTCAGGCGGCCCTGCACGAATGCGACCTTGAGGGTGTCGATCACCTGCTCGCGGTCGGCGTGGGACGCGCGGAGGTCACCTCCACCCCGGCCTCCTGCGGCTGCTAGCTCATCTCCCGGTCGTGTCATTACCGCCACCTCCCCAACAGGGTGATGCAGCGAAGCGTAACGCCGCCACCCTCCGCTGGCTATTCCGCGCGGCTACATGGGGTATTCGGTGGGGATGGTCGCGTAGGTGCGGCCGGCCGGGGTCCGCCAGACCAGCACGCCCGGTTCGGGCTGCTCCAGCCGCCACCGTTCGGCCTGCTTGCACCGGTGATGGTGCCGGCATAGCGGAGCCAAATTGCATTCGCACGTGCGGCCGCCCTGGTCATACGCGGTGGTGTGGTCCAGGTCGCAGCGGACGGCGGGGCGGGTGCAGCCGGGGGCGGTGCAGGTCGTGTTGCGGGCGCGGACCAGATGGACCAGGGTGCGGGAGGGGTGGTAGCCGACCTGGCCGTGGGCATGGTCGCAGGGACCGCGGGTGATGGGGGTCAGCGGGGTGGCCAGGATGCCTGGCGGTCCGAGGCTGGGTGGTCTGGTACGCGGTGGTCCGGTGCCGGGCGGTCCGGCGTCTCGCGGGGGGTGGCGGCCTGGGATGCAGCCGTGGGCGGCGGCGGTGCCGTCGGGGTTCAGCGCGGTGACGCACCAGCGGGTGCTGGGGTGTCTTGCCGCNNCCGCGGAGCGGCCTTGGTAAGTGGCCAGGGGGATGGTGATGGTGACCAGGGCGGCCAGGCTCGGGCCTGCATCCGGGCCGGGAGGGTGAGCCGGACCGGGACCGCCCGGGTCGCTGGGGCCGCCCGGGTCGCTGGGGCCGTCGGGTCCGCTAGGGCCGCTGGGGCCGTCGGGGCCGTCGGGTTCGCTGAGGCCGTCGGGTCCGGTATCGGGCGGGCCGGGTGGATCGTTCTGTGCTGGCCCTTCGGGGACGGCGCGGCTGTCACGTTCTTGCAGTAGATCAAGGTAGGCGCGCACGCGCAGCTCCTGCAGGGTGCCGGGCATCCCGGCGGCGCGGAGGTTTAGGGCGCGCTGCTCGACGTGCTGCCAGGAGGCCAGGACCTCATCCGAGGGCAGCTCGCGGGCGACCATCCCGCCGTTTCCGGACTCTTCGCGGAACCGGCGGACCTGCGCCTCCCGCTTGGCGGCTTCCTTCCGCTTCTTCAGCGCGTCGGGATCCAGCTTCAGGATCAGCTTGCGGGCGGCGTACCGGAGCTCGCCGAAGGTCTTGCCGGCGGCCGCCTCAGCCAGGATCGCATCGGCCTTGGCCGCGTCCGTGTCGGTCAGGATGCGGGTTTCCTCTTCGATGATCCGCAGGTGGATCGGGTGGATCCGCCCGGCGGCCAGCGCGGCGAACGTCCGGGGGAGCCGCCTGGGGACCTCAGTGGCGAAGTCCATCTGCCCGGCGGCGGACGGCTGGCTCATGCGCAGCTCGGCGGCCAGCTCATCGGCGGCGAACTCACCCTCGACGCCCGTGCCGGCGCGGCGGGCGAATTCCCCGATCGCGGCCATTAGCACCCACGCGTCACGGGACTGCTGCCGCCACGCGGCCGAGATGATCCCCATCAGCTGATCATCCGAGCAGCCCGCCAGCCCGGCGCCGTCCTCCCCGGTGACCGTCTCCACGACCGCGGCCAGCAACGCGCCGGGGGCCATCGTGTCCGAGGCGCCGCCCTGGCAGAAGCCGGCCAGGGTCAGGTGCCCGGCCGGGAGGGTGATGTACAGGCCCTGCTCCGGGCTCGGGTCGTCCTCCGGACCAGGATCCTCGGATGCGGACGGCAGGGGGGAGCTATCGGGCTCCTCGCCTTCCTGCCCGTGTCCGGGGAGCGGATCCTGCACCATGAGCTGCCCTTCGTTGAGAGAAACATGATAAGAGCATTATATCGAATGCTCTCGTAGTTTTCTACTCAACTCGAGCTGCTTTTCGAGTTTTCTCGGCGTTGTGGGAGAGCGTCCACCTGGGAGGTTGGTGTTATCGGCGGGCGCCGACCCGGGAGATGAGCTTGAGGGTGAGCGAGGCCTGTGCGGGCTTGGGCGAGGGGATGCTCAGCGGCATCGTGCTGATCATGTAGATATCGGCGCCGTCGATGGTCCACAGCACATAGGTGTCCAAGGCCGGACCGGCAACCTTGGAATCCGATAGAGAGTCGACGAGCAGCAGGGCCTGGTGGCCGCCGACTCGCTGCTTCGACTGGGAGCGCACCGTTCGCTTCAGAGAGCCGCCCTGTCCGTCGGGTGACGTCACCGTCCGGCACGACCGGTACTTGGCAGTCAGCTGGCTGTAGAACGAGGCGGCCGCGTGAGTACTCGCGAACTGGTAGACGGCCTGGTTGAAGGTCTCAAATACGGTCACCGAGGTCGACTTGGTGTCGATCAGGTCGCCGGCGTAGGCGGTCTCCCCGAAGCCTCCCACCGCCCCGATGACAAGCCAGAAGTTTCGACAGCTCAGGGACGGCACCTTGAACACGGTGCGGTGCTCAAGCTGGCGCCCCGAGTCGTCCTCGTTGCCCACGGTGTAGCCGGCCAGGAAGTCCGAAGCGGGCAGCAGCGCGGACTTTAGCTGGTGCCCGGTGATCTGGACCGGCCCGGACGACGCCATCGCCGCCGGGGCGAGCATCACGCAGGCGGCAGCGGTGATGGCGATGGCACTTACTGTGGAGCGGAACGACACGACGGGTCCTCTCGTTGCCTAGGCCCAACAGGGCCGCCAGCTTATCGAGGGACGCAATCGCCGGTGGGATTTTACGTGCGCTATCGGATTTCGGTGCGGGCGGGGGGATTTGAACCCCCACGGTGTCGCCACCAACAGGACCTAAACCTGCCGCGTATGCCATTTCGCCACGCCCGCTGGCCGCTATTATCTGGCCGTTAGTAACGGTACCGCCTAGGCTCCGACCTCGGTCATCAGGCGGGCGACGTGGCCGGTGGCCTTGACGCCGTACAGGGCCTTTTCGATCTTGCCGTCGGCGTCGATTACGAACGTGGACCTGATCACGCCGACGGTCGTCTTGCCGTACAGCTTCTTCTCCCCGTAGGCGCCGTAGGCCTCGAGCGCGGCGTGATCGGGGTCGGACAGCAACGGGAAGGTCAGGCCCTCCTTGTCGCGGAACTTGGCCAGCTTGGCGGGCTGATCGGGAGAGATGCCGAGCACCGCGATCCCGTTGTGGCTGAGAGCATCGCCGTTGTCGCGGAAGTCGCAGGCTTCCTTGGTGCAGCCGGGCGTCATCGCGGCCGGGTAGAAGTACACGATCACCCGCTGGCCGCGGAACGAGGACAGCGACACCGGATGGCCGTCCGCGTCGGGCAGGGTGAAGTCCGGCGCGGGGTCACCGGGCGCGAGCCGCTTCTCGGTCATGAGAGACTCCCAATTAGGTGGATAAATGGGGCGAGCGCGCGGAAGGCGCGGCCGCGATGGCTGATGGCGTCCTTGGCTTCGGGGGTCATCTCCGCGGTGGTCAGGTCGAACCCGTTGGGTTGAAATATGGGGTCGTAGCCGAACCCGCCGGTGCCCCGGGGCACCCGGATCAGCCGGCCCACCACCTGGCCGGTCACCACCCACTCGCGCGCTTGCCCGCCGGCCGGGACAACCAGCGCCGCGGCGCACACGAAGCGCGCGCCGAGGCGGGCGTCGGGCACGTCGGCGACCTGAGCCAGGACCAGGTCCAGGTTGGCCTGGTCGGCGCCGTGCTGGCCCGCCCAGCGGGCCGACAGCACGCCGGGCATGCCGTTCAGCGCGTCCACGCACAGGCCCGAGTCGTCGGCGACGGCGGGCAGCCCGGTGCTGGCCGCGATGGCGCGGGCCTTCAGCAGCGCGTTGGCCTCGAACGTGGCCCCGGTCTCCGGCACGTCGGGCGCGTCCGGAAACGCGTCAAGCCCGATGACCTGGTGGTCTAGGATCCGGGCCAGCTCGCGCAGCTTGCCCTCGTTCCTGGTGGCCAGGACCAGGGCGTCAGCGGACATCGTGAGACAGGGCTTGTGTTTGCAACTGGGTCAGCTCGGCGCAGCCGGCGACGGCGAGGCCGAGGAGCTGGTCGAGCACGGCGCGGCTGAATGGCTCGCGCTCGGCGGTGCCCTGGATCTCCACGAAGTCGCCGGCCGCGGTGCAGACCACGTTCATGTCGGTGTCCGCCGCCACGTCCTCCTCGTAACACAGGTCGAGGCGGGGCTCGCCGTCGACGACGCCGACGCTGACCGCGGCGACCGAGGTGAGCAGCGGGTCGCCCTTGGTCCGCTTGCGCCCCTTGAGCCAGGCCACGGCGTCGGCCAGGGCCACGTAGCCCCCGGTCACCGCCGCGGTGCGGGTGCCGCCGTCGGCCTGCAGCACGTCGCAGTCGATGACGATGGTGTTCTCGCCGAGCGCCTTGTAGTCCACGCAGGCCCGCAGCGAGCGCCCGACCAGCCGGGATATCTCCTGCGTGCGGCCGCCCAGGCGGCCCTTGACCGATTCGCGGTCACCACGGGTGTTCGTCGCGCGGGGCAGCATGGCGTACTCGGCGGTGACCCAGCCGAGCCCGCTGCCGCGGCGCCAGCGGGGGACCTCCTCGGCCACGCTCGCGGCGCACAGCACGCGGGTCCGGCCGAACTCCACCAGCACCGAGCCTTCGGCGTGGTCGAGCCAGCTCCGGGTCAGCTTGACCGGCCGCAGTTCGGCCACGGATCGCCCATCGGGTCGAGACATGAGGGACAGCCTATCGGGCGGCCCCCGGTCCCAGGACCAGGCCGGAGGTCGCCGCCGACAGCGGGCCGTGGTAGGTCTCGGCCGCCTCGGCCAGCGACCGCTTACGGTCATACCACGGCACCAGGTGGGTGAGCACCAGCTGCGCGGCGCCGGCCCGGGTGGCGTACTCCCCCGCCTGCCGCGCGGTCAGGTGCAGGTCCGGCGGGTTCCGTTCGTGGTCCAGGAACGACGCCTCGCACAGCAGCAGGTCCGCGCCGTCGGCCAGCCGGACCAGGGCCTCGGTCTCGCCCGTGTCGGCCGAGTAAGCCACCGTCCAGCCCGCGTGCTCGATCCGGAACCCGAACGTCTCGACCGGGTGGTTCATGTGCTCGGTGGTGATGCGGAACGGACCAATCTCTTTGACGACCCTGGGATCAAGGTCGCGGACGTCGAACCGGGCCCGGATGGCCGGCGCGTCCTCACCGCCGAAGCCCGCCACCCGGTCGGCGGTCCCCCGCGGGCCGTAGACCGGGATCGCCGGCTGCGGGCCGTCGGGCGCGTATCGGCGCGCCACCCAGTACGAGCTCAGATCGACGCAGTGATCGACGTGCAGGTGGGAAACGCAGACCGCGTCCACGCTGAACAGCTCCGCGTGCCGCTGCAAGACCCCGAGCGCCCCGTTGCCCATGTCCATCACCAGCCGGAACCCTTCGGCCTCCAGCAGGTAGCACGATGCCGGACTATCCGGCCCCGGGAAACTTCCCGAGCACCCGATCACTGTCAATCGCATGGGGGTCATTATGACGCGCGAAAGGCGATATTAGGCCCAGAGCTGGCCTTCGAGGCGGGCTTCGGCTTCGTCTAGGGTGCCGTCGTAGGCGCCGGTGGACAGGTACTTCCAGCCGCCGTCGGCGATCAGCACCACGATGTCGGCCGGGTCGCCCTCGGCCGCCGCCTTGGCCGCCATGGCCAGGCCGGCGTGCAGCGCGGCGCCCGCGGAGATGCCGGCGAAGATGCCTTCGGCGTTGATCAGTTCCCGGGTCCGGCGCAGGGCGTCGGCCGAGGACACCGAGAACCTGGTGGTCAATACTTTGGCGTCGTACAGCTCGGGGACGAAGCCCTCGTCCACGTTGCGCAGCCCGTAGACCAGCTCGCCGTAGCGCGGCTCGGCGGCCACGATCTTGACCCCCGGCTTGTGCTCGCGCAGGTAGCGGCCCACGCCCATGAGCGTGCCGGTGGTGCCGAGGCCCGCGACGAAGTGGGTGATCTCCGGCAGGTCGGTGAGGATCTCCGGTCCGGTCGTCTCGTAGTGCGCCCGGGCGTTCGCCTCGTTGCCGTACTGGTAGAGCATTACCCAGTCGGGATGTTCGGCCGCGATCCGCTTGGCCACCCGGACCGCCTCGTTGGAGCCGCCCGCCGCCGGGGAGGCGATGATCTCGGCCCCGTACATCCGCAGCAGCTGGCGGCGCTCCTCGCTGGTGTTCTCGGGCATGACCACGATCAGCCGGTAGCCGCGCAGCTTGGCCACCATGGCCAGGGAAATACCGGTGTTACCGCTGGTGGGCTCGATGATGGTGGCACCGGGCACGAGGAGCCCGTCCTTTTCCGCCTGCGCGACCATGAAGAACGCGGCGCGGTCCTTGACTGAGCCGGTCGGGTTCCGGTCCTCGAGCTTGGCCCACAGGCGCACGTCTGGTGCCGGGGATAGGCGCGGCAAGCCCACGAGCGGCGTATGGCCGAGAGAGTCGAGCAGGTTCTCGTAGCGCAAAAGCCCTGGTCCGTTCGGAATAATTTTTAGAGGGCGCCGCCGGCCACGGCAGGCAGGACGGTCACCGTATCCCCGTCCTTGACCGGGGTGTCCAGGCCGGCCAGGAAACGGACGTCCTCGTCGTTCAGGTACACGTTGACGAACCGCCGCAGGCCGCCGTCGTCCACCAGGCGCTCGCGCAGCCCGCCGTGCCGCTGCTCCAAGTCGACCAGGAGCTCAGCGAGCGTGGCTCCGCTGCCCTCGACTTGCTTGGCGCCGTCGGTATACGTGCGCAGGATCGTCGGGATGCGAACCTCGATGGCCATGAACAACGCTCCTGTCGATTCCTCAATTATGCCTTCGTTGCCAACCGGGGGCGGTCCGGGATCATTCCACCACGGTCACCGGCTCCTCGGTGACCTGGCCGTCCGTTATCCGGTAGGACCGGAATTCGCTGTGCTCGGGATCGCGGGTGCAGACCAGCACGTAGTGCGCGCCGGGCTCGCTGGCGTACGAGACGTCAGTGCGGGAGGGGTAGGCCTCGGTGGCGGTGTGCGAGTGGTAGATGACGACCGGTTCCTCGTCGTGGTCGTCCATCTCCTGCCACACCTGGAACTGCTCGGTGGAGTCGAATTCGTAGAACGTGGGCGAGCGCGCGGCGTTGGTCATCGGAATGAAGCGTTGCGGGCGGTCGGAGCCGACCGGACCGGCAATCAGGCCGCACGCCTCGTCGGGGTGATCGGCGCGGGCGTGGGCCACGATCTTGTCGTACAGGTCTTTGGGGATCTCGAGCACGCGCTCAGGCTAGCGCCTGGACCAGGGACTCCTGTACCGCGCCGAGCCAGGCGTAGACCTCGTAGGCGGCCCACTGCGGGTCGTCGGCGGCCAGCCGGTTCCACTGCTCCTCGAACTCCTCGGTGACGCCCAGCCGGACACCGAGCGCGAGGCGGACGTCGTTCAGGGCCTTCAGCCAGGCGTGGGCCTGGTCGTTCGTGAGCTGGATCCGGCCACCCGCCTCGGGCAGCGTGTCCAGCATCTCCTGCGCGGCCTGCTGCTTGGCGCCGCGCAGCCCGGACTCGGTGTACTTGCGGAACTCGTTCGCCGCGTCGGGGTCGTCGCGGTACCCGTCGGGCAGCAGCCGGGCCAGGACCGGATCTTCGGGGGTCTGCGGCGCGGTGAGCTGGGCGTCGAGGGCGTCCAGGGCGTCCCAGGCGGACACGCCGTCGGGCTGGACGTGCGCCACGGGCGGGCCGTCGGGGGCGATCAGCGTCAGGACCTGGCCGACCAGGCTGCGCAGCAGGGATGCCTCAGCGGGGGCCAGCGCGGCGCGCACGCCGCCACCCCGGGTCGGCCGGAAGGGTTCCATCCGGGCGCGCAGGCCGCGCAACCTTGCTAGCTGTCGTGCTGCACGGTGGCCCATAGGCCGTATCCATGCAGCACCTCGACGTTGTGCTCCATTGCCTCCCTAGCTCCGGCGGCCACCACCGCCTTGCCCTTGTGGTGCACGTCGAGCATCAGCCGGGTGGCCTTCTTCTTCGGGTAGCCGAAGACATGCTGGAACACGTAGGTGACGTAGGTCATCAGGTTGACCGGATCGTTCCACACGATGGTGACCCAGGGCTTATCCGATACCGGGCGGTCTGCGGACCGCGGAAGATCCACCTCAGCGGGCGCCACACTCACAACTACTCACCTCCCACTACGTAGTCTTCCACCTGTGACGAATTCGGTGAACCACCAGTCCCCCGCCCAGCTTGGGACCGCACTGCTCACGGATCACTATGAGCTCACGATGCTGCAGGGATCGTTGCGCAGCGGCGCGGCCCACCGCCGAGCCATCTTCGAGGTCTTCGCCAGGCACCTGCCGCACGGCCGCCGGTACGGCGTCGTGGCGGGCACCGGACGCCTGCTTGACGCCATCGAGCGGTTCCGCTTCAGCCCGGCCGAGCTGGACTTCCTCGACGGCGCGGGCGTCGTGGACTCGCCGACGCTGGCGTTCCTTGAATCGTACCGGTTCAGCGGCAACGTCTGGGGTTACTCCGAGGGTGACTGTTACTTCCCCGGCTCGCCGATCGTGGTGGTCGAGGGCACGTTCGCCGAGGCGGTGCTGCTGGAGACGGTCACGCTGTCGATTCTCAACCACGACTGCGCGATCGCCTCGGCCGCGTCCCGGATGGTGACCGCGGCCGGGGACCGCCCGCTGATCGAGATGGGCTCGCGGCGCACTCACGAATGGGCCGCGGTGGCCAGCGCGCGGGCGGCCTACATTGTGGGCTTTGCTTCGACGTCTAACCTGCAGGCGCGGTTTTCGTATGGCGTGCCGAGCGCGGGGACCAGCGCGCACGCGTTCACCTTGGTGCACGACAACGAGCGGCACGCGTTCGCGACGCAGGTCGAGGCGCTGGGCAAGGCCACGACGCTGCTGGTGGACACATACGACGTGCCGCGCGCGGTGCGGACCGCGATCGAGGTGGCGGGGCCGGAGCTGGGCGCGGTTCGGATCGACAGCGGCGACCTGCCGGTGCTGGCCCGGCAGGTGCGCGCGGAGCTCGATGCGCTGGGCGCGGCGAAGACGCGGATCATCTTGACCGGGGACCTGGACGAGTACTCGATCGCGGCGCTGGGCGCGATCCCGGTGGACGGTTACGGGGTCGGCACCTCGCTGGTCACCGGGTCGGGCGCGCCCACGGCGGCGCTGGTGTACAAGCTGGTGGCACGCTCCTCCGGTCCCTCTGGTTCCGATAACCAAGGCGAGTTGGTGCCGGTGGCCAAGCGGTCGGTGGGCAAGCCGGGCCGGGGCGGGCGCAAGTGGGCGGTGCGGCACCTTGATGCCCATGGCATCGCGCTGAGCGAGCGGGTCAGCCTGAGCCCGCCCGAGCCTGGGCCACGCGACCGGGAACTGCTGGTGCCGCTGGTGACCGCGGGTTCGGTCGTGGGGCGTGAGGAGGTGGCCGCGGCGCGGGAGCGGCACCGCGCCGCGCTGGCCGAGCTGCCGCCGTACGCGCTGCAGCTGTCCCGCGGCTACCCGGCCATCCCGACCGTCTTCGAGCCGGACGGCGAACCGGAGTAGCGAACGCCGTGACTCAATCGTTATTCTCCGTTGCGCAAGCCGGCGTAGTAGCCGGCGGCGTCGCCTTCCAGTGACACGCTCGGCCGGCCGTCCACGCCGACCGGGACCGGGCCGGCCACGGTGACCCGCTCGCCCCGCCGGTGCGCCGGGGCGTAGTCGTAGATCGCGTAGTGCTGGGTGGCGCGGTTGTCCCAGATGGCCAGGTCGCCCACCCGCCAGTGCCAGCGGACGGTGTGCTCGGGGGTGATGACGTACTGCTGCAGGATCCGGATCAGGTCGCGGGACGCCTGCGGGCTGAAGCCGTTGATGCTGTGCGCGAAGCCGCCGAGCAGGAGCGACCGCTCCGCTGTCTCCGGGTGGACGCGCACGGCGGGATGCTCGGTCTTGAACACGGTGGAGACGAACTGCCGACGGTGCGCCGCGACCACGGCGTCGCCGTTGACCGGAATGCCGGCCGCGTAGTCGTAGGCGTTCGTGTGGACGACCCGGAGCCGGTCCGCCAGGTCGCGCAGTTCGGCCGGCAGGCTCGCGTAGGCGGTGACGGTGTTGGCCCAAAGGGTGTCTCCGCCGACCTCGGGGATGACCACGGCCCGCAGCATGGTGATCGCGGGCGGCCGGTCGACGAACGTGACGTCGGTGTGCCACTGGTTGGCCCTGACGCCGTGGGCCGAATCGATCTCCTCGATCAGGGGCTGTCCGGGCGGCGACTCGATCGTGGGATGGCCGAGGGTCAGCTCGCCGAAACGCCTGGCGAACGCGACCTGGGCGGCGTAGTCCAGGCGCTGGTCACGCAGGAAGATCACCTTGTGGTCGAGGAGCGCCTGGCGGACCTGCGCCACGACGTCATCCGGAAGCGTTTCGGCGGCGTCGACACCGCCGACTTCGGCTCCGATCTCGCCTGCTAGGCGGGTAATTCTGACCTGGATGGCTACGGGAGACATCGGTTTCCTCTCGGTGTCGGGTCCTTGCTCGTACCGAAAATGGGCCTCCTGTGGAGCGTGTCAACTCGCTCGAGCCTTGTCAACAAATACTATTGACTTTATAGACAATTGGGCTACCGTGAGTCCATGCCTGAGACCGCCGAGGAGGGCCTCATCACGAGCGACCAGGCCGCCCTTCCCACCGCCCTGCTCAGCAGCGACACGCGGGCGCCCGCGAGATCGCCGGGCCGCCGCTGGCGCGGGTACCGCCTGATCAGCCCGATCGTCGCGGTCGGCCTCTGGCAGGCGGCCAGCAGCACCGGGATCCTTCCGGCCAGCAAGCTGGCCTCCCCGGCTTCGATCGCGCACACCGCGTACACCCTGGTGGTCACCAACTCACCGGCCTACGGGACGCTGCAGGCATCGCTGCTCGCGTCCTGCGAGCGCTGGGCGGTGGGCTTGGCGATCGGCGTCACCGTCGCCGTGCTGCTCGCGGTGATCACCGGGCTCAGCCGCATCGGCGAGGCGACCCTCGACCCGATCCTGCAACTCCTGCGCGGCATCCCGCTGCTCGGGCTGATTCCGCTGTTCATCGTGTGGTTCGGCATCGGGGAGCTGCCCAAGGTGCTGTTCGTCGTGCTGGCGGCCCTGTTCCCGATGTACGTGGCCACGTTCGCCGGCATCCGCGGCGTCGATGCCAAGCTGGGCGAACTCGGGCAGGTCCTGGGCCTGCGCAGGAGGGAGATGATCCGGCACATCGTGCTGCCCGGCGCGCTTCCGGCGGCGCTGACCGGGCTGCAGCTGAGCGTGGTCTTCTCCCTGATCGCGCTCGTCGTCGGCGAGCAGATCAACGCGACCAGCGGTCTCGGGTTCATGATCACGCAGGCCGAGCAGTTCCTGAACACACCCGTGATCATGGTGGCGCTCATCGTCTACGCGATCCTCGGCTTGCTCGCCAACGGCGCGGTGCGCCTGCTGGAAAGAAAGGCACTGGCGTGGCGTCGCGACTTTGGACAATAAAAGACCATTCTCCCGAACGGGCCGTGGCCTCTGCCCCCGATCCCGTGACGTCGGCCCCGGCGGCATCCGTGCGCGGGCTGAGCCGCGCGTTCGCCGGCCGCACCGTCCTGGCCGGGCTCGACCTGGACATCGCCGCGGGCGAGTTCGTCGCGCTGATCGGGCGCAGCGGATCGGGCAAGTCGACGCTGCTGCGCGCGCTGGCCGGGCTGGACCGGGAGGTAACCGGCCAGCTCTCGGTGGCGGGCCCGGTGTCGGTCGCGTTCCAGGAACCACGGCTCGTGCCGTGGAAGACGGTGCTGGCCAACGTCACGCTCGGGCTGCGGGTCGCCGACCCGCAGGCCGCCGCGCGCACCGCGCTGGCGGAGGTCGGGCTGGCCGAGCGCGCCTCCGCCTGGCCCCTGACGCTGTCCGGCGGCGAGGCGCAGCGGGCCTCGCTGGCCCGGGCGCTGGTCCGCGAACCGCGGCTGCTGCTGCTCGACGAGCCGTTCAGCGCGCTGGACGCGCTGACCAGGATCACCACGCACCGGCTGGTGGTCGCCCTGTGGGCGCGGTATCAGCCTGCGGTGCTGCTGGTCACGCACGACGTGGACGAGGCGCTCACGCTCGCCGACCGGGTTCTGGTCCTGGGCGACGGGCGGATCACCAGCTCCTCGCCGGTCACCGTGGCCAGGCCGCGGGACCGGGACCATCCGGATCTCGTCGCGCTGCGGCTGAAGCTGCTGACCGAACTCGGCGTCCCAGCCGGGGAAACCAACTGATCAGCTAAGGAACGATCATGATATTTCGACCAAGGATGTATGCCGTCACGGTGGTCGCGCTGGCCGGGCTGGCCGCGGCGGGCTGCTCGTCGTCGTCGTCATCGTCGAGCACGGGAAGTACCGACGCGAGCAGTGCCAGCGCGTCGGCGTCGGCGTCCGGTTCGGTGAACCTGTCCTCGGTGACGCTGAACATCGGCGACCAGAAGGGNNTGGTCCGACTTCACCTCCGGCCCGCCGATGCTGGAGGCCATGGCCTCGGGGGCGGTCGACATCGGCGGGGTCGGCGACGCGCCGCCCGTGTTCGCCGCTTCCGGCGGCGAACAGGTCGAGATCGTCGGCGCTCGCCAGACCAACGGCGACCAGGACGCGGTCGTGGTGCCGAAGGGCTCGCCGATCACCTCCATCGCCCAGCTGAAGGGCCAGAAGATCGCCTACGGGTCGGGCAGCTCGGGGAACTACAACCTGCTGACCGTGCTGACCAAGGCGGGGCTGACGACCAAGGACGTTACCTTGGTGAACCTGCAGCCGGCCGAGGCGCTGGCCGCGTTCACCTCGGGGGCCGTAGCCGCCTGGGACATCTGGCCGCCCTACGTCCAGCAGGTCGTCGCGCAGGACGGCGCCAAGGTGCTCGCCACCGGGTCCGCCTACGGCAGCCCGTACTCCTACGAGGTCGCCTCGAAGGCCGCCGTGGCCGACCCGAGCAAGGCCGCCGCGATCAAGGTCTACCTGACCACGCTGGACAAGGCCTATGTCTGGGCGGCGACCCACCCGTCCGCCTGGGCCGCAGCCTGGGGCAAGGCGGCCGGGCTGCCCGCCAGCATCATGGACGTGGCCGCGACGACCGACGCCACCACCCCGATCCCGGTGACCAGCGCCATCGTCTCGTCCGAGCAGAACCTGGTGGACCAGTTCTTCGCGGCCGGGCTCATCCCGACCAAGGTCGACATCTCCGGTTACATCACCAGCGAGTTCAACTCCACAGTGACCGGATCGTCGTGAGCCACGCGCTCGGCACCGGGGGCGAGCGGCTGACGTTCCACTGGTTCCTGCCCACGTCCGGCGATGGGCGCTCCATCGTCGGACGCGGGCACAGCATCCCCACGGAGGCCGACGCCGACCGGCCGCCCTCCGTGGAGTACCTGGCGCAGGTGGCCAAGGCGGCCGAGCAGCTCGGGTTCGAGGCGGTGCTCACCCCGACCGGCACCTGGTGCGAGGACGCCTGGCTGGCCACCGCCGCGCTGATCGCGCACACCACCCGGCTGAAGTTCCTGGTGGCGTTCCGGCCCGGGCTGGTCACCCCCACCCTGGCCGCCCAGATGGCCGCGACCTACCAGCGGATCTCCGGCGGCAGGCTGCTGCTCAACGTGGTGACCGGCGGCCAGCCAGCCGAACAGCGCAGGTTCGGCGACCACCTCTCGCACGACGCCAGGTACGAGCGCACCGGCGAGTTCCTGGCCATCGTCCGAGGCGCATGGACCGGGCAGCCGTTCGATTTCACCGGCGAGCACTACCAGGTCGAAGGGGCCACGGTGATGCGCCCGCCGGACCCGGTGCCCGGCGTGTACTTCGGCGGCTCGTCGGCCGCGGCCGGGCCGGTCGCGGCCAGGTACGTCGACACGTACCTGACCTGGGGTGAGCCGCCCGCCCAGGTGGCGGACAAGATCGCCTGGATCCGCGGCCTGGCCGAGGCCGAGGGCCGGACCATGCGGTTCGGCATCCGGCTGCACGTGATCACCAGGGACACCGAGGAGGAGGCCTGGGCGGTGGCGGGCGCGCTGCTCGACCGGCTGGACCCCGACGAGGTCAAGAGGGCCCAGGAGATCCTGGGCGCCACCGAGTCGGCCGGCCAGGATCGGATGCTCTCGTTGCACGAGTCCTACCGGAGCAGCGGCCGGGCCGGTGACCTGGAGATCTACCCGAACCTGTGGGCCGGGGTCGGGCTGGTGCGGGGCGGCGCGGGCACCGCGCTGGTCGGCAGCCACGGCCAGGTCGCCGACCTGATCGAGGAGTACGCCGGCCTGGGCATCTCGGAGTTCATCATGTCCGGGTACCCGCACCTGGAGGAGGCGTACTGGTTCGGCGAGGGGGTGCTGCCCGAGCTGCGCAGGCGCGGCAGGTGGTCCCGGGACCTAGCGGCCTTGTCCTAATCGTTATCGAATCGGCCTGGTCACGGCGGCGCTCCCGGGCGTGTTAGTTACGTGCCTGTCCAGACCGATGATTTCGGGGAGTTCTACGAGGCCAGCTACCGCCGCGTGGTCGGGTTGGTAGCCGCCATAGTCGGCGACCGGCAGCAGGCCGAGGACATCGCCCAGGAGGCTTTCTCCCGGGCGCTGACCCGGTGGCACCGAGTCGCCCGCTACGAGCTGCCCGAGGCCTGGGTGCGCAGGGTCGCGCTCCGGCTCACCGTCGACGCGGCCCGGCGGGCGCGCCGGGCCAGGATCATGTCCACGCTGCTGGCGGCGGGGCAGCGCGGGGCGTCCAGCGACCGGTACGACGCGCACGACCCGCTGCAGGCAACGGCGCTGAGCGTCGCCCTGATGCGGCTGCCGCTCCCCCAGCGCCAGGTCCTGGTGCTGTATTACCTGGCCGATCTACCGGTGGATGACATCGCACGCGACTGCGGGATTTCGGTGGGCACGGTCCGGGCCCGGCTGGCGGCGGCCAGGCACCGGCTGCACCGCGAGCTCACGGAGTCCGACGAGGAGGTGCCCAATGTTCGATGACTCGCTGCACGGGCAGCTTGCCGATTGGGTACGCCCGGTCACCAGCCTGCCCATCCCAGACATCCGGGTCCTGCGGAGGCGGGCCCGGCGGCGCGGGATGCGCAGGGTTGTCACGGTCGCCGTGGTCACCATCGTGGTCGCCGCAGTCGCTGGCGGCGTGACCGCCAGCCGGGCCGGAACGGGGCGGCCTGCGGGGGGCCGCCACGTGGCGCCGCAGACCGCCTCGCCGAGGATCGTGACCCACGGCCGGTGGCAGCCGGCCGGGCCTCTGCCTAGCGCCGGCGCCAGCCCGGCCGTGGCCCCGTACATCGTGATTCCCGGCTACGGCGGCGCCGGGGGCGCCCAGGTGAGAAACATGTTCACGGGCCGGACCATCGTGACCATCAAGCCGCTGCCCGGCCAGTACGTGATAGGGGCAGCGGCAGCAGGCGACGATCGTACGTTCGTGTTGCAGGCGGAGATGGGCGGCCAGCAGCAGGAGTTCGGGGGAGGCAAGGTGGGGCCGCAGCAAAATCCCACCACCATCGCCTTCGATGAGCTGCGCCTCGGCTCAGACGGCCGGCCGCTATCCCTGGTCACCCTGCTCACCGTCTCGGCCAGGGATGCCATGGCGGGATTTGCCATCTCCCAGGACGCCAGCATGCTCGCGTACGCCAACTCGCAGAACAACGGGTTCGAGACCGTGTCGCTGGCGACGGGCGCGCGCCGGTCATGGGCGCCGCCCGACAGCGGGACCGTATCCGGGACCAGCCTGTCGTGGGCGGGCGACCAGACCCTCGCATTCGAATGGCTGGCGGGCGACAACCGCCATCCGCCGGGACTAGGACTCCGGGTGCTCAACATCGACGCACCGGGCAACCTGCTGCAGGCCTCCCGGCTGGTTATCCCGTACGGCCAGTACTGCGGGGCCACCGCAGCGTGCCAGGATGGTCAGCTGCTCACTCCGGACGGATCCAAGATGCTGGTCACCAGGGTGGCGGCGGACGGCCAGGACTACGCGGACAGCGTGGCGGAGTACTCCGCCAGCACCGGGCAGCGCCTCGCGGACGTGACGCCGACGATCCAGACTCCGTACGCGGGGCCACCCTGCGTGCCGCTCTGGACCGACCCGTCGGGCGACCAGGTGATCTCGTTCTGCGGGGAGCACGGTGAGCGGTACGACGACGGCCACCTCAGCCGGGTCACCCTGCACCCGCCGATGTACGGCCTGAACTTCGGCGCCGCGTTCGTCTGGTAGCTATCCTTCCTGCCATGCCCGTCGACTTCGCGTCCTTCGCAGCCGTACTCCGGGACCTGGGTGTGCCCGGCCAGGTGCGGGAACTGCCCGAGCCCGCGCCGACCGCCGCGACCGCCGCCGCCCAACTCGGCTGCGAGGTGGGCGCGATCGCGAACAGCCTGATCTTCAGCGCGGACGGGGCGCCGCTGCTGGTCATGACCAGCGGCGCGCACCGGGTCGATACGGTCCGGGTGGCGGCGCTGGTCGGGGTGGCCGCGGTGACTCGAGCCGACGCCCGTTCGGTGCGGGAGTGGACCGGCCAGGCCATCGGCGGTGTCGCCCCGGTCGGGTATCCCGCGCCGATCCGGACGCTGGTCGACACGTGGCTGGACAAGTACGACGTGGTCTGGGCGGCGGCCGGGCACCCGCACACCGTGTTCCCGACCTCGTTCGCCGAGCTCATCCGCATCACCAACGGCACGCCCGCCGAGGTCGGCGCGGTGCCAGGAGCGTAAGGAAGCGCCCTCGGATCGGGCTTTTCCATGATCGCGGGCAGAAATGGCCGTATACGGGGCAAAAGTACCCGTGATCATGGTCGCCGCCCGGAATGTCTCAACCTCAAGTTCGGACATAACGGGATATAACGGGGATCGGCAAACCTGATCCGCGAGCGGATCAGGACCGGGAAATTATCCGCGCGGCTTGCGCCAGAGCAGTGAGTAACGGAACAGCAGATGACGGCGGTAGCGGACGCCGGGCAGTGTTTCTGTGGCTGCCGCGCGGACCTCGCGCCAGCTCATTTCCGGGTACAGGATGGGCGCCCCGGATTCGCCCTGGTGGTAGATGGCCCGGTAGAAGAGGTTGGCCGGGAAGCCCGCGGCGCCCGCGAGGAGGTCGGTGATGGACTTGTCGGCGGCTAGGCCGACGACCGCGAGCTGGCCGCCGGGGCGGAGCAACCGGGCCATGGCGGTCAGCGCGGCGGCGAAGTCCATGTGGTGCAGCGAGGTGTTGGCGCAGACGAAGTCGAAGCTTGCTTCGGCGAAGTCGTAGGCCAGGAAGTCGGCCTCGATGAACGTGACTCGGGCTGGGCCGGCGGTGCGGGATCGGGCCCGGGCGATCATGCGCGGGTCACGGTCGATGCCGGTCACCTGGGCGCAGCAGCCGGCGAGCCGGCCGGCGAGCATCCCGTCTCCGCAGCCGACGTCGAGCGCCGCGCGGCAGCCGGCCGGGACGGCACCGAGGATGACCGGCTGGTAGTGCACATTTTGGTTCCAATAGCCGGCCCGAGCCATCACGCCTCCTGGGTCCGGAGGATACCGTTGGGCCTATGCGCGCGCTGATCATCGTTGACGTGCAGAACGACTTCTGCGAGGGCGGGTCGCTGGCTGTGGCCGGCGGGGCCGCGGTGGCCCGGGCGGTCAGCGAGCGTCTGGCGGGCGCTCATGACTACGCGCACGTGGTGGCGACCAAGGACTTCCACGTCGACCCGGGCAGCCATTTCTCCGACCACCCGGACTACGCGGCGTCNNTGGCCGCCGCACTGCGTGGCGGGCACGGCGGGGGCGGACTTCCACCCGGACCTGGACACCTCGGCCGTCGAGGCGACCTTCCGCAAGGGGCAGCACGCGGCGGCGTACAGCGGGTTCGAGGGTGCCGACGACGACGGGACGCCACTGGGCGACTGGCTGCGCGGCCACGGCGTGGACGCGGTCGACGTGGTGGGCATCGCCACCGACTACTGCGTGCACGCGACCGCGGCGGACGCGGCCCGGGCCGGCTTTTCCACCCGGGTGCTGCTCGACCTGACCGCGGGCGTGGCCCCGGAGTCGACCGCGAAGGCCATCGAGGACCTGCGCGGCGCCGGGGTGGAGCTCACCGGCAGCTCCTAGCGGAACCGGGCGGCCGGTGGGGGTGCGTGCTGGCAGGCGCCAGCTCAGTGCTGGTCGCCCGCCAGCACCTCGCGGAGCCTGGCGGCGAACCCGTCGGGATGGCTGCCGAACCCGCCATGGCCACCGGGGAACTGCGCGGGCTGGCCGCCGAGCCGCTCGGCCAGCGCGTGCGCGGTCTGGTAGACCATCTGCTCCGGCGCCGACTCATCGCCCACGCCCACCACGATGCGGGTCGGGCTCCGCTGCAGCGCCGCCAGATCCGGCTCGTAGTTGCCGATGACCGGGATCAGCCGCCCGGCGAACAACTCCAGGTTGCCGCCCATCCGGGCCCTCGCCGCCACGTCTTCCCGCGTCTCGTCGCTCCGCGCGGGCGGCCCGCCGTTGCCGAAGCCGACGCCCTTGGTGAACATCTGCAGGGCCGCGAACGTGCCCGCGCTGCGGTAGGTCTCGCCGACCTGCTCGTTCAGCGCGTGGTACCGCGCGGCGTCCGGCAGCAGCTCCGAGACGGGCGGCTCATGCGCGACCAGCGTGCGCACCCGGCCCGGATACCTGGCCACGAGATCCAGGGCGTACGTCGCGCCGCCACTCGAGCCGAGCACGTCGGCCTGGTCAGTGCCCACCGCGTCCAGCAGCCGGCCGGCGTCGTCGGCAAACAGCCCGACGGTCAGGTCATCCCACGATCCCTGCATCGGGCTACGCGAGTTGCCGCGGCAGTCATACGTCACGACGGTGTAGCCGTCGGCGAGCCGATCGGCAATGTCCTTGAACCCATCGGCGTCCATCGGTCCGCCCGGGATCATCAGCAGCACCGGGCCGGAGCCCCGCACCTCGTAGTACAGCGATGCGCCCGGCACCTGCAACGTCTCGGTCTTCACGGTTCTCCTCTAGCGGGCGGAGAGGGCCCAGGCCCGGATCTTGGCGATGCGGGCCTGGATCTGGTCGGCGGTGGCCTGCGGGAGCGCGGGGCCGCCGCAGGTCTGACGGAGCTCGGCGTGGATGACGCCGTGCGGCTGGCCGGTGCGGTGGCTCCAGGCGCCGACCAGGCCGTTGAGCTCCTTGCGGAGGGCGGCGAGCTGCTGGCGGGTGACCGGCTCCGCGGCGGCGGGCTGGGGTTGGGTGGCGGGAGCGGGCTGGGCGGGGCGGGAGCGGGCGGCGAGCTGGGATTGCTGGCGCTTGCTGAGCAGGGTGCGGACCTGGGCGGGGTCGAGGAGGCCGGGCAGGCCGAGGAAGTCTTCCTCCTCCGGCGAGCCGGCCGCGGCGGCGGTGCCGAACTCGCCGCCGTCGTAGAGGACCCGGTCGAAGTGGACGGACGCGTTGAGGGGCTGGAAGGCCGGCTCGTCCAGGCCGGCGTCCGGGGTGTCTCGTTCGCGCTGGGCCTCGGCTAGTTCGTCCGCCTCGGGCGTGTCACTTGTGACGGCTCGAAGCACGTGGTCCCGTTCGGCCTCCAACTCGGCGGCGAACCCGAGCAGGACCGGTACCGAGGGCAGGAACACCGAGGCCGTCTCGCCCCACCTGCGCGCCCGGACGAAGCGGCCCACGGCCTGGGCGAAATACAGGGCGGTGGACACGCTGGTGGCGTACACGCCGACGGCCAGGCGGGGGATATCCACGCCCTCGGAGACCATTCGCACGGCAACCATCCAGCGGTCGCCGGAGTCAGTGAACGCGGCGATCTTCTTGGTGGCCGTGGGATCGTCGGACAGCACCACGGCCGGGCGCTTGCCGGTCAGGCCGCGCAGCAGCGCGGCGTACGCGCGCGCGTCGGCGTGATCGCCCGCGATGACCAGGCCGGCGGCGTCGGGCATGTCGCGGCGGACCTCGGTCAGCCGCTTGTCCGCGGCTTCCAGTACCCGGCCGACCCACTCCCCCGCCGGGTCGAGCGCGGTCCGCCAGGCCTGCGCGATCTGATCCTTGGTCATCGGGGTGCCCAGCGTGGCGGTGATCTCGTCGCCGGCCCGGGTGCGCCAGCGCATCTCGCCGGAGTAGGCCAGGAAGATCACCGGGCGTACCACGCCGTCCTCGAGCGCGGGCCCGTAGCCGTAGACGTAGTCCGAGGCGCTGCGCTTGCCGCCGCCGGGTTCGTCGACGTAGCTGACGAACGGGATGGGGTTGGCGTCGCTGCGGAACGGCGTGCCGGTCAGCGCGATCCGGCGCCGGGCTCCGTCGAACGCCTCCTTGACCGCGTCACCCCAGGACAGCGCGTCGCCCGCGTGGTGGATCTCGTCGAAGATGACCAGCGTCCGGCGGTTCTCGGTGCGCTGCCTGTGCAGCGCCGGGTGCGCCGCGACCTGCGCGTAGGTGACCGCCACCCCGGCGAAGTCGGCGCCCGCCCGGCCCTGGGCGTTGCTATAAGCGGAGTCGATGGCGATCCCGAACCCGCTGGCCGCCTGCGCCCACTGATGCTTGAGGTGCTCGGTGGGGGTGACGATGGTGAGCGTGGCGACCTCGCGCCGGGCGAGCAGTTCGGCCGCGACCGTGAGGGCGTACCTGGTCTTGCCCGCCCCGGGCGTAGCGACCAGGAGGAAGTCACGTCGGGGCAGCCTGAAGTACTCGTGATACGCGTCCTTCTGCCACCCGCGGAGACCACTAAGTAGAGGAGGGATGCTCACGAGGCCGAAACTCTACCGGCTTCAGTCCTCGCCTTCGCCGCCTTGGGGCAGCATTTCGTAGATCTCCTTGCAGGTGGGGCAGACCGGATAGCGCTTGGGGTCGCGGCTCGGCACCCACACCTTGCCGCAGAGCGCGGTGACCGGCGTGCCCGTCACCATGCTGTCGACGATCTTGCCCTTGTCGACGTAGTGCGCGAACCGCTCGTGATCGCCGTCACCATGCGACAGATCGGGGCGCACGTCCTCCTGGATGCTGGTGCCCTGGTCCGGAAGAACCTCAGTCTCGCTCACCTGGGCGAGTCTAGTTCAGCCCGCGTCTAATTCAGACTGGGATCATCCGGATATGTGGCTACGTAGGCGAGTTCGCCGCCCTGGCGGCGCAGGACGGCGGGCCACAGCCGGTCCGGCTCGGCGCTGAACGCGTCGGCCGGCTCGGCCGGCACCACGTACCACGCCCCCTCCTCGATCTCGGCCTTGAGCTGGCCGGCGCTCCAGCCGGCGTAGCCCGCGTACACCCGTAGCGAGGCGACCGCGGGGGCGAGCAGGCCGGGCGGGGCATCGAGGTCGACCAGGCCGAGCCTGGTCATGGCCGGGGCACCGCCGTCCAGCGGGTGCCAGCCGACCGGCTCGTCGGTCCCGGGCACCAGGGCCAGGGCGAGCGCGCTGTTCGGCGAGACGGGACCGCCGGTGAACACGACCGGCGGGTCGGTGGCCAGATCGGTCCACGGCTCGAGCACCTGGCCGACCGGGACCTGGGTGGGCCGGTTCAGCACCACGCCGAGCGTGCCCTGCTCCGGTTCGTGCTCCACGACCAGGACGACGGTGCGGCGGAAGTTCGGATCTCCCAGCAACGGGGTGGCGACCAGCAGCCGACCCGTCAGAGCGTCCGATGCTATGTCGTCCATGTATCTATCATCGGTCAAGGTCGGCCCGGCCACGAATTAGGAGACACTAGGCGCCATGGTCACGTGGGTTCCGCCCTACCTGGGGTCCGCTGGACTCCAAGCGTACGGTGCGCACCGCGTAGGCTGAAAAGGTGAGCACGGAACCGGTCGCTGATGCTCGTGGGCTGGCGCTCGTACAGGATACGAGCCCTGCTGCCGACTTCGGAGGCGACGCTGAGATCGACGTCACCCGGCTGCGCGTTGCCCTGGCCCGGCTGTCCCGCCGGCTGCGCCGTCACGAGCTGGCGGGCCTGACGCCCACCCAGCTCGCCGCGCTGTCCACGATCGGCAAGACCGGGCCGATGCGGCTCGGTGACCTGGCGGCCGCCGAGGGCATCGCGCCGTCGACGCTCACCCGGCTGGTGACCGCGCTGGAAGACAGCGGGTACGTCCAGCGGACCGCGGACCCGAGCGACGCGCGCGCCAGCACCCTGGCCATCACCGCGCACGGCCAGGAGGCGCTGGAGCGCATCCGCACCGAGACCACCCTCATGCTGACCGCCAGCCTGGAGCTGCTCACGCAGGACCAGCGGTCCGCGCTGGCCGCGGCGCTGCCCGTGCTGGAGCAGCTCGCGGACGCCCAGGGGTCCCGGTTATTGCCGCTTGGTTATTGCTGGTCGGCTAGGCGGCGGGCCAGTTCGTCGCGTTCCCTGGTGACCTCGGCGAGCTGGTCCTCCAAGTCGATGATGCGACGGATGGCCTGCAGGGTGATGCCCTCGTCGGCCATGGAGACGACCTGCTGGATGACCCGGATCTCATAGCGGGTGTAGCGGCGCTGGCCGCCAGCGGACCGCCGCGGCGAGACGACCTGCAGCTCGTCGACGCGGCGCAGGAACGCCTGCTTGACCGCGAGCATGTCGGCGACCTGCCCGACCGTGAAAATCGGGGTGTGTTCGTCCTCGAACGGTGATGGAGCCATGGTTCTGCCTCCTTTCTGGGCCTCCTTCCTGCCCAGATGGTAAGCGGCCGGCGGGACGCATCTGCGCCCGCCGGCCGCTGGTGTTACCGAGCTGCTGCTGACCTGGGTCAGGCAGCGAGCTCCTGGTGCTGCTCGTCGCCCTGGCGGACCTCCACCTTGCGCGGCTTGGCCTGCTCCAGAACCGGGATCCGGACCTCGAGGACACCATTGTTGTAGGCGGCCTCGACGGCGTCGGCGTTCAGGTTCTTGGACAGGGACAGGCGGCGCGTGAAGGTACCGAACGTGCGCTCGCGGACGAAGAACTTGTCGCTCTCGGCACGCTCTTCCTCCCGCTTGACGCTGACCGACAGGACACCGCGGTCCACGGTGACATTGATCGTCTGTGGGTCGATGCCGGGCACGTCGAACCGCAGCAGGACGTCGTCTTCACGACGGACGCCGTCCAGCGGCATGACATTAGCCTGGCCAAACGCGCGCCGGGTGGCCCGGGCGAACGGGTCATAAGTAGTCAGGTACATCTTTGCCTCACCTCCGATTGGTGTGTATGGAGAATTAGGCCGGTCGTTGGGCAACGTCCGTCCTTCATCCTCCAGAGGCAAGGAACCTACAACCCCGTTTGCATATTCCCTTCGGCTAGAAGAGCAGAGCCGTGAGCGTGGACCGGGCCTTGGTCACCCGCGGGTCACGCGGCGGGAGGAGGTCGAACAGGCTGACCAGGTGTGCGCGCGCCCGGTCCCGGTCCTCGCCCGTGGTCCGCCGGACCACGCCGAGCAGGCGGTCGAACGCCTCCTCGATCCGGCCCGTGGCCAGATCGATGTCGGCCACCGCGATCTGGGCCGCCGCGTCACCCGGGCGTTCGGCCGCGTCGCGGCGCGCGCGAGCCTGATCGTAGGAGCCGACCCGGCGGATCAGGTTGACCTGGGCCAGGCCCGCCTTGGCGATCGGGTCGCCCGGCGAGGAGGCCAGCTCTTGTTCGAAAGCGCGGGCGGCGGCGTCCAGGTCGCCGCGCTCCATGGCCGCGCGAGCCTCGGCGAAGGCGGGCGGCAACTGGTCGGCCTCGTCGTATTCGCCGGGGGCGCCGGGGTCCGCGTTCTGGTCGGCCTCGGCGTCGGTGCTGCCCGGCGGGAGCACGCCCAGCTTCTCCGCGACGGTCAGGACCTGGTCCAGCCACTGGCGGACCTGGGCCTCGGGCATGGCGCCGAGGAAGCCGTCCGCCAGCTGACCGCCGATGACCGCCACCACCATGGGGATGCTCTGCACCTGCAGGGCCGCCGCCAGCTGAGGGTTCGCGTCCACGTCCACCTTGGCCAGGATCCACTTCCCGTCGGCCTCGGCGGCGAGCTTCTCCAGGACCGGGCTGAGCTGTTTGCACGGCCCGCACCACTCGGCCCACAGGTCGATGATCACCGGCGTGGTCCGGGATCGCTCGACAACGTCGGTATTAAAGGTCTGCTCGGTGACCTCGATGACGGAGCCGTCGCTCGGCGCGGCGGATCCGGCGGACTGCGCCTGCTGCCTGCGCTGCGCGGCCGCCTGCCGCGCACCCAGATCGACGGCACCGTAGAGTGAAAAATCCCGCGGCTGCATGACTCCATCCTGCCGCATGCGTCCGGTGCTTTGATCCAGGCCTCCCGCCGGGCTTGCGGGGGACCTTTGGTTGCTCTAGAGTAACCGTTGCCTATGAGTAACCAAACCGCGGATGCCGTGTTCGACGCGCTGGGCGAGCCGGTGCGACGGCGCATCCTGGAACTGCTGCGTGAGGGGCCCACGCCGGTGGGCGAACTCGCCGCGCGGTTGCCGGTGGGCCGCCCGGCGGTGAGCAAGCACCTGCGGGTGCTGAGCAACGCGGGACTCATCGAACATCGCAGCGTCGGCACCCGGAACCTGTACCTGCTGGCTCCGGGCGGAATGGCCGCCGCGCAGCAGTGGCTGGTCCGGACCTGGGATACCGTGCTGGCCGCCTACGCCGCCGAGGTCGCTCGGTCGAGATTGGGAGCAGCCCGTGAATACGGCCCCTTTGATACATAGGGAAATACTGGTCGACGCGGCCCCGGACACGGCGTTCGAGGTGTTCACCGCGCGGATCGCGCAGTGGTGGCCGCTGGCCGAGCTCAGCGTCCACGGCGCGGGCACCACGGTGGCCTTCGAGGACGGGCAGATCGTGGAGCACGCCCCGGACGGGGCCACGTCGCTGTGGGGCACGGTCACCCGGTGGGAGCCGCCGGGCGCCCTGGCGTTCAGCTGGCACCCGGGGCGGCCGGCGGACCGGGCCAGCCACGTCGAGATCAGCTTCGCCGCCGCGGCTGACCAGACGCTGGTCACGCTGGAGCACACGGGCTGGGAGGTCTTCGCGGACCCGGCCACGGCCCGGGCCGAGTACGACCACGGCTGGCCGATGGTCCTGGACCGCTACCGGGAGTACGCGGGCCAGGCTGCGCAGGACACCTGGGTGGCGCTGATGCACCGGCCCGGCCCGGCTGCTCCCGCCACCGGGCCCCTGGTGCAGGACCCGCGGTTCGCCGAGCACGTCGCGTTCCTGACCCGGATGCGGGACGCGGGCTATCTGGTCGCGGCCGGGCCGATGGGCGACCGGGCGGGTGAGGGAATGACCATCTTGCGGCTGCCCGGCGCCGATCAGCTGGCCACGGCGACCAGGCTGGCGACCGAAGACGACGCCAGCGTGGTGAGCGGTCTGCTCGCCGTCACCGTCCGCTGGTGGCAGCCGATAATGCAGGCCGAGCCGCTCTGAGCCGCGGGCGACCTCATAACCTTGACCCTCATGACGACGAAACCGCTGCGGTTCGGGCTGGTCGGTACCGGATACTGGGCGCGGATCACGCACGCGCCCGCGCTGGCCAGCACCGAAGGGGTCGAGTTCACCGCGGTCTGGGGGCGTGACCCCCAGGCCGCGGCGGGCCTGGCAGCCGAGTACCAGGCCACCCCGTACCGCGACGTTGCCGCGTTCCTGGCCGCGGTCGACGCTGTGTCGTTCGCGGTTCCGCCGGACGTGCAGGCGCCCATCGCCACGCAGGCGGCCCGGGACGGCAAGCACCTGCTGCTCGAGAAGCCCATCGCGCTGACCGAGCCCGCCGCCGACGGCCTGGTCGAGGCGGTCGAGCGGGCCGGGGTGGCCTCGGTCGTGTTCTTCACCCAGCGGTTCCAGCCGGACGTGCGGGCCTGGCTGGCCGAGGTGGTGGCGCGCGGCGGGTGGGCCGGGAGCGTGTCGGCCTGGCTGGGCTCGGCGCAGCGCGAGGCCAACCCGTTCAACACGCCGTGGCGCCGGGACAAGGGCGCCCTATGGGACATCGGCCCGCACATGGTCTCGCTGCTGTGGGCCAGCCTCGGCCCGGTGACGTCGGTGACCGCCGATCCCGGCCCGGCCGACGTGACCCACCTGGTCCTGCACCATCAGGGCGGCGCGACCAGCGCGACCACCGTCACGCTCAGCGCCACCGAGGCCGCCGCCGACTTCGAAGCCTGGGTGTGGGGTGAGTCCGGCCGGCTGGCCGCGCCCCGCGGGAGCCTGGACCGGGTCGCGGTGCTGAGTGTCGCCCTGGGCGAGCTCACGGCCAACGCCCGGGCGGGGCAGACCCGGCACCCCTGCGACGTGCGGTTCGGCCGCGACGTGGGGCGCGTGCTGAGCGAGGCGCAGCGCCAGGTCGACGTGAGGCACGCGGCCCGCACGTCGACGTAGCATCTGTTGTGCTACTGTGTCGCCATTGGCATCCTCCTCCGCCTGAAGGCGGGGGATTCCAGCTACTGCGCCGATTGGAGCAGCAGGTGAGGTTCGCGGTTCACAGGCCGGGCAACCCCGCCGCCTCCCCGCGCAGTCACGG
Source organism: Actinomycetota bacterium (assembly GCA_003140115.1). The sequence goes on from PLIQ01000364.1 coordinate 36,736, forward strand.
CGTGCCCCGCCGCGATGTTGATGGCCGCGTTCACATCAGCGTTGCAGGCGAAACCGCAGGCAGTGCACC
>PLIQ01000294.1 GCA_003140115.1 Actinomycetota bacterium
GCCAGGTAGTCATCCGCGCCCAGATTCAGCCCGTCGACGCGGTCATCGGGCGCGCCTGCCGCGGTCAGCATCAAGATCCGCGCGCCGCCCGGGGCGCCGGCCAGCCGGGCGCACACATCGTCGCCGTGCACCACCGGCAGATCACGATCGAGCACGATGACGTCATAGGGCGACAGCTCGGCCTTGTCCAGCCCGACCGCGCCGTCGCCCGCCACGTCCACGGCGAAGCCCTGGTCACGCAGACCCGTGGCCACGGCCTGCGCGACCACCTCGTTGTCCTCCACGATCAGCACGCGCATGTTCTCATGATGCCCGGTCCCGCGTAACACCCCGATAACACACCGCCCGCGGTCAGCGCAAGACGGCGTTACGGCGGTGTTATCGGCCTGCGGTTAGCGTCAGCGGCCATGAGCGATCCCTATCCGAGAGGACACCTCATGACTAACGTCATAGAAGCCGATCACCTCGGCAAGCACTACCGCGGCACCTGGGCCTTGCGCGAGTGCACACTGGCCATCCCGGCCGGTCACGTGGCCGCGCTGGTAGGCCCGAACGGCGCGGGCAAGACCACGCTGCTGAACCTCGCGGTCGGCCTGGCCGCGCCGTCCGCGGGCGCCGTGACGGTGCTCGGCGGCCGGACCGCCGGATCCCGGGCCGCGCTGGATGGCATCGCGTTCGTCGCCCAGGACACGCCGGTCTACCAGAACTTGTCGGCTAAGGACCTGCTGCACCTGACCCGCAACCTGAACCGGCACTTCGACACGGGCTATGCGCGTGGGCGGCTGGGCGAGCTGGGCATCCCGCTGAAGCGCAAGGCCGGAAAGCTGTCCGGCGGGCAGCAGGCGCAACTGGCGCTGACCCTGGCCCTGGGCCGCCGGCCGCGGCTGCTGGTACTCGATGAGCCGCTGGCGAACCTCGATCCGGTGGCCCGGCACGACTTCATGGCCACGGTGATGGCGGCGGTGGCCGCCGACGGCGTGTCGGTCCTGCTGTCCTCGCATGTCCTGGCCGAGCTGGAGCGGGTCGCCGACTACCTGATCCTGCTGTCGCAAGGCCAGGTGCAACTGGCTGGAAAGGCTGGTGACCTGCTCGCCAGCCACCACATGGTCGGCCTGGAAGAACTCGCCCTGGCCTACCTGCGCAAAACACTGGAGGTAGCGAAATGACCGCACTAACCATGTCCGCCCGGCTCGGGAACGACACCGACCTACGGCCAGTGCCGTGGCGGCGGATGGCCTGGGTTACCTGGCGGCAGCACCGCTTTGCGCTGGCCGGGGTGGCCGGGCTGCTCGGCGTGCTGGCAGCGTACCTGGTGTTCACCGGCCTGCCGATGCACCACGCCTACGCCGCGGTGGCCGCGTGCCGCCCGGCGAGCTCGCTGGCCTGCGGCAACGCCACAGGTGACTTCGATAACGCCCACTGGTCCACGGCGGAGGCTATCGCGGTCTTGCTGCAGGTGGTGCCGGCGCTGATCGGGGCGTTCGCCGTGGCGCCGATCCTGGCCCGGGAGCTAGAGACCGGCACCTTCCGGTACGCCTGGACCCAGGGCATTGGCCGGACCCGCTGGACCCTGGCCAAGCTAGTGCCGCTGGCCGTCACCGTGGCCGCCGCCGCCGGGGCGTTCAGCGTGCTGTTCTCCTGGTACTTCAAGCCGTTCGTCGACCAGGGGCTGCAGACCCGGCTGCCTCCCTTGGCTCCTTTGGTGTTCGATCTGCACGGGGTGGCGTTCGCGGCCTGGACGCTGGCCGCCTGCTCGATCGGCGCCCTGGCCGGCATGCTCATCCGCCGGGTCGTCCCCGCGATCGCCGCGACTATGGCCGCATGGGCCGGCCTGGCTCTGTCCGCCGGGCTATTCCTGCGCCAGCACTACCTGACCCCCTTGGTCGCCCACAACCCCAACCTGCCTGGTTCCGCGTGGATCATCAGCTCGTGGTACACCGGGCGGGACGGAAAGCCGCTCAGCCAGGCGGCGGTCAGCCAGTTCCTCCAGGGCTACCACCCNNGTTCTGGGTGACCTACCAGCCAGGCAGCCGGTTCTGGCCGTTCCAGTGGATCGAGGGCGGCTACCTGCTCGGCCTTTCCGTGCTGCTCCTCGCGGCCACCATCTGGCTGGTCCGCCACCGGGCGGCCTGAACCCGCCGACCGCACCTGTCCCGATCACCGCGCGAGTCGGCCGGTCACACTGGCCATCGCTCGCAGGCCGGCCGCCAAGGTGTCACTGGCGGCCGACCGCGGCGGGGACCGGCGCCGGGGCGTCGGTCGGATCGGCGGTGTACTGGCCCGGGAGGGTCTCGTCCGCGCCCTCAGGCACCCGGGCCGCCTTGAAGATCAGGGTCAGGATGACCGCAATCACCACGTTGAGGATGAACGCGGACAGGCCGATGTAGACCGTGTGACCGAATTCGAGGTCCGTCGACCCGGCCCAGTGCGACGTGGTGGGGGTGGCCACCTTGTAGGCGGCGATGGTGCCGAAGATCTCCCCGGCCAGCCAGCCGGCCAGCAGCGCCCAGCGATGGAACCACCGGGTGAACAGGCCGAACACCATCATCGGGAAAATCTGCAGGATCCAGATGCCGCCCAGCAGCTGGAGGTTGATGGAGAACGTGCGCGGCAGTTCCACCGCGAACAGCAGCGCGCCGAGCTTGACTACCATCGATGCCCACTTGGACACCTGCGTCTCGAGCCGGGGGCTGGCGTCCGGCTTGAAGAACTCCTTGAAGATGTTGCGGGTGAACAGGTTGGCCGAGGCGATGGCCATGATCGCCGCCGGGACCAGCGCGCCGATCACGATGGCCGAGAACGCGAGCCCGGTGAACCAGCTCGGGAACAGGTGCTGGAATAGGTAAGGCACCGCGAGCTGCGCGTTTCCGCCGGCCTTCTTGACGTTCGCGACCGTCGTCTTGTCGGCCAGGGCCATGTAGCCGAGCAGCGCGATGAAGCCGAGCATGAGCGAGTACAGCGGCAGCAAGGCCATGTTGCGCTTGATGATGTCGCGCCGCCTGGTGGACAGGACGCCGGTGACCGCGTGCGGGTAGACCATCAGGGCCAGCGCGGAGCCCAAAGCCAGGGTCGAGAAGGCCAGCTGGCTGTTGCCCGTGGTGGGGATGAATACGCCGTTGGGTTTGTGCGTGACCGGGCTGATCGCCTTCAGGTGGGCCTGCCCGGCCGCGAAGATGTGCCCCCAGCCGCCGATCCGGGTCGGGATGTAGAACACGGCCACGATGATCATGACGTAGACCAGGGTGTCCTTGATGAACGCGATCAGCGCGGGAGCCCGCAACCCGGATACGTAGGTGTAGACGGCGAGGATCAGGAACGCGATGAACAGGGGCACGTCCTTGACGTAGCTGTTGGTGGACGAGGTGCCCACTCCCATCACGGTCAGCACCGCCTGGATGCCCACCAGCTGCAGCGCGATGTAGGGCATCAGGGCCACGATGCCGGTGATGGCCATGGCCAGCGACAGGCCGCGNNCGGGCGATCGACCACAGCCGGGGCAGGAAGATCAGCGCGATCGGGAACACGATGATCGTGTACGACACCGCGAAGAAGCCCGTCACCGCCCCGGCGCCGAACACCGCCGCCGGCACCGCGATGAACGTATACGCGGTGTACAGGTCGCCGCCGAGCAGGAACCAGGACACGAAGGTGCCGAAGCTGCGCCCGCCGAGCCCCCACTCGTTCAGCTGCATCATGTCCTCGGCCCGGCGCCAGCGCGCAGCGGCGAACCCGGTCAGCGTGACGATCAGGAACACCACCACGACGATGGTGAAGGTGACGTAGTTGACGTTGCTCATTTGGCTACCTCGCCCGGGCCGGTGCTCGCCGCGGCCGGACCATCCGGGCCGCCCGCTGGCGGATCGAGCCGATTGCGCAGCATCAGGATGATCCAGCACACGATCGCCACCACCGGCATGTAAATGAGCAGGTAGAAGTAGAAGAACGGGAAGTCGCCCACCTTCGGCGTGGCGCGAGCGTAAAGCGGCACGTAAACCGCGAAGAAGACGACGGCGACGGTCAGGATGGCGATGACCGCCGAGGTGACCGGATGGGCGGCGATGGGACTTCGTGACTTAATGGATGATTCCTGAGCCATTGTTCCCTCCCGTCGGGGGACAGCCTCACCTGCTGTGACTGACGTCACAAGGTTTTATTCATGGTGCGCTCAGGTCTGGTGATCGGCAATGCTTTGCGCGCGCAAATAGGAAATTGTTACTAGTGAGGTAGGTATCAGTCCGCGAACTGAAGACGTTCATCTCGTCTGGTAAGAAGGGCGCCGAGCCTTTCTCACCTAATGAGGATTGGTCATTCTCAACTAGTGAGTTTGCAGTCAGGTGCGGTCCGCGACGTCACCGGTCGGGGGTCCGCCGGAGCCGGGTGACGAACTTGTACCGGTCGCCCCGGTACCACGACTGGGCCCACTCGACCGGCTCGCCGGTGACGTCGTACGCGTGCCGGGACAACAGCAGCAGCGGCAGGCCGGGGTCCACCCCGAGCAGCCGCGCATCGTGCGGGTCGGCGAGCACGGTCTCGATCGTCTCCTCGGCCTCGGTGAGCTGGATGCCGTAGCCCAGGCGCAGCGTCTCGTACAGCGACAGCTGCCGCTCCAGCTGCTTGCGCAGGCCGGGGAACCGCCGGGCGGGCAGGTGCGAGGTGTCGATCGACATCGGCTCGCCGTCGGCCAGTCGCAGCCGGTGGATGCGCAGCGCGCGCCCGCCCGCCCGGATGCCGAGCAGCGTGGCGAGCTGCTCGTCGGCGGTGACGTACCCGATGTCCAGGATCGTGGTCTGCGGATGCAGCCCGTGGGCTCGCATGCCCTCGGTGTAGCTGGCCAGCTCCAGCAGCTGGGCGACCTTGGGCTTGGCCACGAACGTGCCCTTGCCCTGCATGCGCAGCAGCCGGCCCTCGATGACCAGCTCGGCGAGGGCCTGCCTGACGGTAGTCCGCGAGGTCCCGTAGGAGCGCGCGAGCTCCCGTTCCGGTGGCACCGGGCTGCCCGGGTCCAGGGTGGCGGTGAACGCGAGCAGCTGCCGCTTTACCTGGTAGTACTTGGGCAGCTTCACCGAGGCGCCCGCCGGAGGCTCAGCGGCTTCGTCGATCGGGAGCAGAGAAGCGGTCATCCGGAATCATTGCCTTAAAAAAGGGTTAACGTCAACTCTGACATAGCTCTACGCCTCACTTCGAGCCAACGGCCCCCGGCCGCGGCCAGAAGGCGACGCTGGCAGAAGGCGACGCTGGCAGAAGGCGACGCTGGCAGAAGGCGGCCGGCCCAGTCCGCCCCGGATGCGATGATGATGGTGTGCCCACGCTGAACGACCTGGCCGCGAGCCGCACCAATCTCGGCGACGCTGACGTCGAATGGCTGCACGCGCTGGTGTCGGACTGGCAGCTGCTGGCCGACCTGTCCTTCGCCGACCTGATCTTGTGGGCGCCGGTCCGCGACGACGGGGGCTGGCTGGCGCTGGCCCAGATGCGCCCGACGACCGGTCCCACCTCGCTTCAGGACGACCTGGTCGGGACGCTAGCCGGACCGGAGGACCAGCGGCTGCTGAACATCGCGCGGGACGAGCGGCGCATCGGGCGGGAGAGCGACCCGGACTGGACGAGCGGCGTCCCGGTGCGCACCGAGGTCATTCCCGTCACCCGGGCGGGCCGGGTCATCGCCGTCATCGAACGGTGCACCAACCTGAACTCGGCCCGAACCCCCAGCCGCCTCGAGCTCACCTACCTGCAGGGCGCCGACGACCTGGCCCGGATGGTGGCCGAGGGGACGTTCCCGTTCGCGGGCGAGGCGGCCATGCTGGCCCGGTCGCCGCGGGTGGGCGACGGGCTGCTCCGGCTCGGCCGGGCCGGACGGGTCACCTACGCCAGCCCCAACGCGCAGTCCGCCTACCGCCGCCTGGGCGTGGCCGCCGACCTCATCGGCACGGAGCTGGCCGTGGTCACCGCCGGGCTGTGGGCGTCGGACGAGCCGCTGGACGAGTCGCTGATGGTGGTGGCGGCGGGCCGCGCGCCGCGCGCGGCGGAGGTGGACGGGAAGGGCTCGGTGGTGCAGCTGCGCGCGATCCCGCTGATCGTCGGCGGAAGCCGGACCGGCGCGCTGATCCTGGTCCGGGACGTCACCGAACTACGCCGCCGCGAGCGCGAACTGATGACCAAGGACGCCACGATCAGGGAGATCCACCACCGGGTCAAGAACAACCTGCAGACCGTCGCCGCGCTGCTGAGGCTGCAGGCCCGGCGGCTCCGGGCGCCCGAAGCCCGCGCCGCGCTCGACGAGGCGGTACGCCGGGTCGGGTCGATCGCGCTGGTGCACGAGACGCTGTCCCACACCCCGGACGAGGTGGTCGACTTCGACGACATCGCGGACCGGGTCGCGATGATGGCGGGGGAGGTGTCGGCCCCCGAGGTCCGGGTGATCCCGAAGATCACCGGGTCCTTCGGGCTGCTGTCGGCCGCGGTGGCGACGCCGCTGGCCTTGGTTCTCACCGAATTGCTGCAGAACGCGCTGCAGCACGGCTTCCCGGCCCCGGCCAAGGATCAGGGTCTGCTCGAGGTCATCGCGGTGCGCGAGCAGGAGCGGCTCACCGTGACCGTGGCCGACGACGGAGTGGGCCTGCCCGACGGCTTCGACCTGGATTCGACCACCAGCCTCGGGCTGCAGATCGTACGCACGCTGGTGGTCAGCGAGCTGGGCGGACGGCTGCGGATCGTGCCCCGGCCAGATGGCGGGACCGAGGCGGTCGTCGACCTCCCGGTCGGATACGAGTAAGCGCCCGAGCCGATAACACGTGCGCGCGGGCGCGCAGCCGGATCGTGCGCCGCTTGAGCGCTCGCCGCTCGTCCTCGCTCATACCGCCCCAGACGCCCGCGTCCTGACCGCTCTCGATGGCCCAGCGCAGGCACTCGTCCATCACCGAACACCGGCGGCAGACCTGCTTGGCTTCGTCGATCTGGAGTAGCGCGGGACCGGTGTTCCCGATGGGGAAGAACAGCTCAGGGTCCACCTCACGGCAGGCGGCTTCGTGGCGCCAGTCCATGATGTCCACTCCTTCTAGCCGAACGGGTCCGGCCGCCAGCGGATGCGGTCGGCTGAGCGTCTGCGCAGCTTGTGAAGCTTTTCACGAGCTAGACCGCACTGCCACGCGGTCCAAGTTTCCGAGAACCGTTATGATGCCGAGCAAAGAAACGCACCCTAGACCGACAGGCGGCCTGAGCGTGCCCCCGAAGGCGACGCTGCGTCATAACCCAAGGCCATCTGGGTCGATGACACATGCGTGGCGCCCCCGCGCCAGACATCGCGTCAAGCCTTTCAACATCGCCTGACATGCGCAAGAGGGCACAGCGGCCGTTCGACTTAATTTAATGTCAGATCGATCACATTTTGCTCGCGGCGCTGCAACGCCGCCTCACGGGGCGGTATTTGAGGTCACGCCACGACGCGAAGCGCGCGCGGGACAAACTGGAATTTCACGGCTTCGGCCTCGCCCAGGTAGTCCCCGTCGACCTGGAAGGCGATCGGGCGCACGGAGCGGATGGTCAGTGATTCCAGGCCCGTCACGGTCAGCACGTTCCGCCCGCGCGTCGAGCGGCCCCGGATCAGCATCATCTGGCCGATCGCGCTCAAGATGGTGGTGGCCCGCAGCTTGCGCAGCGCGAACACGTCCAGACCCGAGTTCAAATCCGGATTCGGAACGGGCAGCAGCGCACGGCCGTGCACGTAGGTCCAGGGCGACCGGTTGGTGATGGCCGTCATGAACAGGTCCGGGACGGACGGCTGCCCGTCGCGCTCCAGGATCAGGGCCGGGGTCCGCCGGTCGGTACCCGACCGGTACTGGCGCACGATCGTGCGGATGAACAGCGCCGGGCTCTCCCGTTGACCGCTGGCGCGCAGCCGCTCGACCTCCCGCACCACCTCGGCATCCATCCCGAGACCCGCGCTGAACGTGAAGTACCGGTCGCCGGCCAGCCCCAGCCCGATGGTCCGGTACCGGTCCGCTTGGATGGCCTCCTTGATCCTGGCGATCGCCGCCGCCGTATCGACCGGCAGCCCGAGCGCCTGGGCGAAGACGTTGCCGCCGCCGCCCGGTATGACGGCCAGCAGCGGCGCCCCGGCCGCGTCGGCCGCCCCGGACCGCTGGCCCATGATCCCGTTGACCGCCTCGTTGACGGCCCCGTCGCCACCGAGCACGATGACCAGGTCACCGCGCGCCGCCGCGGCCAGCTCGCGAGCGTGGCCGCGGTGCCGGGTATGTTCTACGTCAAGGTCGACCACTTCGGCGAGCGAACGGACCGCCCGCTCCGCGGAGTTCAGCGTCGTCGTGGTCGCCTGTGGGTTAACGATCAGGAGGCCTCGCACTCGCTCAGGTTAGCCTCCGCCTAAGCTCGGTGCCTAAGGCGGGGAGCCGGCGGCGCCCCAGATCTTGAGGGTGGTGGATGCGACATGGCGACGCGAGCCAAGGGACGCGGCGGCCCGGCCANNGCCACGCCCAAGGCCCCGGCCACCGAGGTGCCGACCGGGCCGCGTCCGGCCGCGCTGAGCCTGGCCGCGGCCGCCCAGGTGATCCAGGCCGCGGGCCTGTGCGTGGCGGGCGTGTTCGCCGCCATCGGGACCGCCGACGGGAAGTCGTACCAGGTCGGCAGCGGGATCGCGCTTACCTTGGTCGTCTTCGGCGCGGCCGCCGGGATCGCGGTCATCGCCGTGGCCCTGGCCCGGGCCAGGGCGTGGAGCCGGACCCCGACCGCGATGATCCAGCTGTTCGCGATCATCGGGGGGATCACCCTGCTGGACGGGCACCGGCCCGCGTGGGGGGTGCCCGCGCTGGCGCTCGCCGCGGCCTGCCTGGCCGGACTGTTTACCCCGGCTAGCCTGCGGGCCCTCAACCGCCCCCCGGCCAAGCGCGAGTAACAAGCGTTCAGTCCTCGGTGGTCAGCCCTTCCCGCAGCTGCGTCAGCGTGCGGGCCAGCAGCCGGGACACGTGCATCTGGGAGATGCCGAGCTCGGTCGCGATCTGCGACTGGGTCATGTTGCCGAAGAACCGGAGCAGCAGGATCTTCTTCTCCCGCGGCGGCAGCTGCTCGAGCAACGGCTTGAGCGACTCCCGGTACTCCACGCCTTCGAGCGCCTCGTCGACGATGCCGAGCGAGTCCGAGACGGCGGGCGCGTCCTCGTCGCCAGAATCGGGGGCGTCGAGGGACACGGTGGAGTAGGCGTTGGCCGACTCGAGCCCTTCCAGGACGTCTTCCTCGCTCATCTGCAGGTGGGCGGCGAGCTCGCTGACCGTGGGCGCGCGTCCCTCGCGCTGGGCCAGCTCGCCGATGGCCTTGGTCAGCGAGAGCTTGAGCTCCTGCAGGCGGCGCGGGACCCGCACCGCCCAGCCCTTGTCCCGGAAGTGCCGCTTGATCTCGCCCACGATGGTGGGCGTGGCGTAGGTGGAGAACTCCACCCCGCGCTCCAGGTCGAACCGGTCGATGGACTTGATCAGCCCGATCGTCGCCACCTGGGTCAGGTCATCGAGCCACTCGCCGCGGTTGCGGAACCTGCGGGCCAGGTACTCCACCAGCGGAAGGTGCAACTCGACCAGGTAACCCCGGATCCTGGCCCGCTCCGGATCGCCGACCGGCAGTTCCGCGAGGCGTTCGAACAGCTCCCGGGCGCGGACGCGGTCCGGTGAGGAGTGCTCGACCCGGACGGCCGTCTCGGCCTGCACCACCTCGAACTCCTCGGTCACCTGGACCTCGAATTCGCTGCTCACTCGGGCCTCGACCCCGAGAGGGTTTCCCGGCGCTTGCGCATCACGATGGCGACCTGGTCATCGGGCCCGAGCCGGGAGTCGACCGTCCCGGCCAGGGCGGACAGCACGGTCCAGGCGAAGGTGTCCCTGGCCGGCCTGCTGGGCTCCGCGGCGACCACCGAGACGGTGATCGTCATCTCCTCGGCGCCCAGGTCGAAGCCGCATTCCAGGTTGGTGCCCGGGATCGCCTGGGAGAGCAGCATCGCGCACGCCTCGTCCACCGCGATACGCAGGTCTTCGATCTCGTCCAGGGTGAAGTCAAGCCTCGCCGCGAGGCCCGCGGTGGCCGTGCGGAGTACGGAAAGGTAGGCGCCCTCGGCGGGCATGCACACCTGCACGTGGTCTTTGGTCTCGCGATCGGCGCGCCCGGGGTCTGGCTCCCGCGGGCCCGGCAAGGACCCGAATTCTGTCGTCGCGGCGGTGTCTTCGGTCACGTCTCTCCTCAGGGCAGGTTATCGGTCGCCGCCCACTTGCAAGCAAAGCTACCGCTCCCCGCGAGTGCCGAGAAATGCGCCGCGCCGCGCCGCAGTGACGCCCCGCCTCTCCGGACACAAACGAAACCCGGGTTTCACCACCACAGCGCAGTGAAACCCGGGTTTCATCACCAAGCCGCGGCTCAGGCCTGCTTGGTCTCCCAGAAGATCTTGCTGATCTCCTCGATCTTGGCCAGCAGCGCGTCCGCCGTGGAGACATCCGTGCTGCCCTTGGTGCCGCCCGCGCCGGCCAGCTTGGTGGCCTCGTTGAACAGCTGGTTCAACTGCGGGTACTTCTCGAAGTGCGGCGGCTTGAAGTAGTCGGTCCACAGCACCCACAGATGATGCTTGACCAACTCGGACCGCTGTTCCTTGATGATCAGGCAGCGGGTCCGGAACTCCGGGTCCGTGTTCGCCTGGTACTTCTCGTCGATGCCCTTGATCGATTCCGCCTCAATCCTGGCCTGCGCTGGGTCATAGACTCCGCAGGGCAGGTCGCAGTGGGCGTATGCGATGGCCTTCGGCTCGAGCAGGCGGGTGAGCAGCCTCATCGATTCCCTTCCTCCGACTCGTGAACTTGCAGACCCGACACTACCCCGCTCGCCCCGACTCACACCGGCGGGCCTGACCTCGGGAGGGATGCGTGTCCTGGCCCCCCCTGCTGCGCGTCGCGGTCGCCGAACGCTCCATGGAGCCCGCCCTCCGTCCCGGCGACTGGCTGCTGGTCCGGCGCACCCGCCGGATCCGCGCGGGCCAGATCGTGCTGGCCCGCCATCCCGGCCGGCCGGACCTGCTCATCGTCAAGCGCGCCGCCCGCCCGGTCGACGGCGGCTGGTGGCTCGAGTCGGACAACCCGGACGCCGGCGCCGTGGACAGCCGCCGCTTCGGCCCGGTACCGGCCGACCTCATCGAGGGCCGCGTCCTGGCCCGCTACTGGCACCGCCGTCCCGGCTAAAGATCTTTCGGCCGAACGGCCGTGGTGCGCGCCCCCCACAGCAGCAAAACCAGGTGGCCCCGGACACGCTCCGCTACCGGGTCTGGCACCTCCCCGCCCGCCTCGTGCACACCGCAATATCCTGGCCAGAATCATAAGACCTAGCTCATTGTCTTGGCGTCCGCGTCGTCTTCGCCGCGCTTGCGGGCCCGGAACGCGGACACGTTGGCCCGGTTCATGCAGCGATCCGAGCAGTACCGCCGGGTGTTGCTGGTGCTGACGTCGATGAACACGCCCAGGCAGCCGGGCGCCTGGCAGACGCCGAACCGGTCGATGCCCAGGTCAGTCAGCCGGACGGCCAGTCCCATCACCGCTCCGGCCGCGTACTTGTCCGCGACCGACCCGCTCTCGGTGTAGTGCACGTGCCAGCGCTGCCCGTCGTGCCCGGACAGCTGCGGGTGGACCGGGTGCTGGATGAGCAGCGTGTTCAGCTGCGCCGCGGCGTCCTCCCCGTCGCCCGCCGCGCACGCCACGAAGAAGGCGCGGAACTCGGCCCGCAGCGCGCGCAGCGCCTCGAGGTCGTTGCGGGTCACCCCGGTATTGAGGTGCTCGCGGTCGGCGACCAGAGCGCGCAACCCGTCCAGGTTGACCAGCCGGTCGCCATCTTCGCCCCCGCCGCCGGCCGTGTTTACCAGCCGTACCGAGAGTTCAGCGTAGGAGTTGAGGTCCACTGGGTTCCCTGGCCGGGTTATCTGGCGTTGCCCAGCTGCGAAGAGATCGATGTGTAATGGCCTGCTGCCGGTATCGAGTATTACACCATTCGTCCGGCCGGCGCCAGCAGCACGCCGCGCGTCGGCCCCAAGTCGAGGACTTCCGCCGCTTCCCCGGCCTGCGCTGGCGCCAGCCGCTCAACTAGGGGCTACTGGGCGGGGGAGTCCTTGCTCTCTTCGCCCGGCTGGGCGGGGGCCTCGGCCTGCGGCTGCGCAGGGGCCTGCGTCCCGGGCTCACCCGCCGGGCCCTGGTCAGGGCCGAAGATCTCGGTCTTGATGCGCTCCAGCGCCTCTTCCAGGATCGTGCGCAGGTCAGTGATGACGTTCTCGCCCACGGCGCTGGACTGCATGGCCAGCTTGCGCAGGTCGGAGGTGAACTGGACGGCCACTCGCTCCAGGTCCTTCAGCGTCCCGAAGTCCAGCGCCCCGGTCCAGCCGCGCCGCCCGCGCGTCCGGGTCCAGTCCTCCCAGCCGTGCCGGCCGGGCCACTCCGTCCAGCTGGGCCGTCCCGCCCAGCCCGGCGGGGTATCCCACTCTTGCTCGCCGGATGTGAACCGCGCGGCCGCGTCCTCGCGGACCCGCTGGGCTTCCTCCCGCAGCAAGCGCGCGTGCTCGCGCACCCGCCGGGCCGTGTCCTGTCCGGCCGNNAGGCCGGTCCGCGGGGGCAGCCTGGTCTGCTGGGGCAGGCCGGTCTGCGGAGCCAGGCCCGTCCGCGGGAGTCGGCCGGTCCGTCCCGCCCTCGTCCGTGGCCTGTTCCCAGGGGTCCTCCCGCGCCTGCTTGGCCCGCTCCTGCGCTGGCCGGACCTGCTCATGCGTCTGCCGGACCTGCTCCTTGGCCGCCTCGCGCGCCTGTCGGCCCTGGTCCCTGGCCGCGTCGCGGGCCTCCCGGGCCTGCGCCCAGGCTTCGTCCCGGGCTTGCCGGGCCTGCTCGCGGACGTCGGCACCGGTTTCCCGGCCCACCCGACGCGACTCGCGGGCGGCCCAGGTCAGCTCCTCGCGCAGGCTGCGCACGGTCTGCCGGACGTCCTCCCGGACCTCGCGGACGATATCGCTGACCGACGCGGACAGCTCCTCCTCGAGTTCGTCGAGCTCGTCGCTGCGGCTGCGCAGCTCCTCGCGCCCGGCCTCGGTGATCCGGTAGACCTTACGCCCGTCGACCTCATCGTGGGTGACCAGGCCCTCTTCCTCCAGCCGGGCCAGCCGGGGGTAGATCGTGCCCGGCGAGGGCGAGTACACGCCCATGAACCGGTCGCGCAGCAACCGGATCACCTCATAGCCGTGCCTGGGCTCCTCATCGAGCAGCCTGAGCAGGTACAGCCGGAGGCTGCCATGGCGGAATACCGGACTCAACTGGCCTCGCCTTCCATCTCACTCTCATTATCAGGCTTTGGCGTACCAGTCCGGGCCTCTTGCGCGGCAGTCCGGCGCTCGGCGCGCCGCAGCAGCATGACCCGCCCGGACATGGTGTTGACCGACACGTGTCCGGAACCGGCGCCCAAGCTACCGCTTACCGTATGAGACGCGGGCCCCGACGCCGACCTCAGCTCGGTGAATTCGCTGCGTACCGCGCCGGACATGGAGTACAGGTGGACCTGGCCGTCGGTCTCGGCCGGGAGCCGTAGCGTCACCTCGCCGGAGACCGTGGTCACCTGCACTCCGCCCAGCGGGTCCAGGTCGATGTCCGCGGTCACGTCACCGCTCACCGCGTTGACGTCCAGTCGCTCCAGCCAGCCGTCGGCCAGCGCCAGGTCACCGGACACGGTGTTGAAGTTCAGCTTGCCGTTGATGCCCTGCGCCTCGAGCGCTCCCGACACCGTGTGGGCATCCACGTCACCGGTCACGCCGTCCAGCGTGATCTCGCCGGACACGCTCTTGACCGAAGCCCGCGCGCTGATCGCGCTCAGCACCGCCGTCGCGCGGACCACGCCGACCTGCACCGGGCAGTTCCGCGGTACGGTCACCGTGACCTCCGCCGAGGGCCGCTGCGGCCGCAGCCACTTCAGCAGGCCCTCCCAGGTGAGGTTCTCGTGGGTAACGCTCAGCACCCCGTCCTCGTAGCTCACCTCGAGCGGGTCGCCGCTGATGTTGGCCACGTTCAGCGAAGGCGTCCCGTCGGTGGCGAGCACCGCCACCGACCCGGCGATGAGCCTGACCCGGAGCCCGGTCACGTCATCAAAGTCCAGGCTCGTCGGAGCCTCGATGGTCCAGTGCGCCATCCGCCCGTCCTTCCCATCCACTCGGCGGTCACACCTAAACGATATATCGCATCCTCCCAAAGTCAAGACATATCGCGTCTCGAACCGCCCCGCCCCATCCGCCCGCCGCGGCTCGAGCCGTGAGCAACTTCAATCAAGGCATGCTGTCGCCTGGCCCAGCTGTTTGGCGTGCTATCAAGCGGACGACGTCTTCGCCCTGGGCGGGTAGCAGCAACTCACAGCGCGCGCCGTCGGCGCGGTAGCCAGCCCTGGACCTTCCATTTCGAGCCGGGGCGCCCGGGAAGCAGCACCATGACCAGCAGACCCACGACCGACAGCAGCAGGCCCAACGTCAGCCCGACCCGCTCGGCGTAGCCCTTGCGCTCCGCCAGCCACGCCGCGGCGGCCGCCGAGATGAGCCACGCGAACAGGAGGTACAGCGCCTTAGCGCCAATTGTTCCGATGGCTATCACTCTCCGTATTAGTCATGTACCCAGATACGCCCGCTGAACCTCGGGGTCGTTGCGCAGGCTCGCCGAGTCGTTGGCCAGGGCCACGTGTCCGGTCTCGAGCACGTAGCCGCGGGAGGCGGCGTCGAGCGCGTAATTGGCGTTCTGCTCCACCAGCAGAATCGCCACCCCGGAGCTGTTGATCTCGCCGATGGTCTGGTAGATCCGCTGCACCACGAGAGGGGCGATGCCCAGCGACGGCTCGTCGAGCATCAGCAGCTTCGGCCGGGCCATCAGGGCGCGCCCGATCGCGAGCATCTGTTGCTCGCCACCGGACATGGTGCCGGCCTTCTGCCCTTTGCGCTCCTTGAGCAGGGGAAACAGTTCGTAGACCCGGGTGAAGTCCTCGGCCACCCCGGGACCGCGCCGCTGGTGGGCGCCCAGTTCCAGGTTCTCGAGCACGGTCATCCGCGGGAAGCAGTGCCGGCCCTCGGGGGCGAGGGCGATTCCGCGGCCGACGATCTCGTGCGCCGGCACGTGCGTGATCTCCTCCCCGCCGAACGTGATCGTCCCGGCGCTGGCCGGGGTGAGGCCCGAGATCGAACGCAGGGTAGTCGTCTTCCCGGCCCCGTTCGAACCGATCAGCGTCACCACCTCACCCGCGTCTACTGTCAGCGAGATCCCTTTCAGCGCCTCGATCGCGCCGTACCGGGTACGGATGTCGCGGACCTCGAGTAGGGCCATCAGTCCTGCTTTCCGAGATAGGCCTCGATCACCCGCGGGTCCGTCCGGACCACGGCCGGTGCTCCCTCGGCGATCTTCCTGCCGTGGTCGAGCACCGTGACGCGCTCGGAGACCCCCATCACGACCTTCATGTCGTGCTCGATCAGCAGGATGGTCAGATTCTTCTCGTCGCGCAGCCTGCGCATGAAGGCCGTCAGCTCCGCCGATTCGCGGGGGTTCATGCCGGCGGTCGGCTCGTCGAGCAGCAGGACGCTCGGCTCGGCCGCCAGCGCCCGCGCGAGTTCCACCCGCCGCTGGTCGCCGTAGGACAGCTGCGAGGCGACTCGGTCGAATACGGTCGGGGGCAGTCCGACGTACGCCAGCAAATCGCGGGCCCGCGCCCGGGTCTCCCGCTCCTCGCGGCGGACCCAGGGCGGACGGAAGATCGATCCGAACAATCCCGCCCGCATCCGGGCGTGATGCCCGATCATCACGTTCTCGACGGCCGTCATCGCGCCGAACAGGCGGATGTTCTGGAAGGTACGCGCGACCCCGTACCCGGTGATCACATCCGGCCGGGACCGCGTGATGTCCCGGGTGCCGAGCACAATCCGGCCCTGGGTGGGCCGGTACAGCCCGGTCAGCATGTTGAACAGCGTCGTCTTCCCGGCCCCGTTCGGCCCGATCAGCGAGACGATCGAGTGCTCCGGAAGGTCGACCGAGACGTCGTCGACGGCAACCAGCCCCCCGAAGTGCTTTGTGATGCGCTCCGCGCGCAGGACCGCGGGACCGGCCGCAGCGGGCGGAGCGAGGTCCTCGGCCGCACTCATGCCGCACCCTCGCCGGGCGGCAAGATCACGGCGATCTCGCCGGCCGGTGCCTCCGCGAGCTGCGCGTCGTCAGCCGCGATCTGGGCCGTGAGCTCGATCTGGCGTCGCCGTTCCGGGATCAGGCCCTGCGGCCGCAGCACCATCATGATCACCAGCAGGAACCCGAAGATCCCGAACTCCACCTGGGTCAGCTGGAAGTGCAGCCCGAACTTGCTGGGCAGGTCGTTCAGCACGTCAGGAATCAGGTAGTTGTTGATGTAGCCGAGGGCCAGGCCCCCGACGACCGCGCCCCAGATCGAGCCGAGCCCGCCGATGATCACCATCGCGAGGATGAAGATCGAGAACCCGAACGCGAATTGGCTGGCGTTGACCTCGGTGTAGTAGGTACCGAAGAACGCGCCCGCCATGCCGCCGAACGCGGCGCCCACCGAATAGGCGAGCAGCTTGGTTTTCACCAGCGGAATTCCCATCGACACCGCCGCGACCTCGTCCTCGCGCAACGCGATCCAGGCCCGGCCGAGCCGTGAGTCACGCAGCCGCAGGTTGACGAACAGGACGACGAGCAGGATGGCGAAGATCAGCCAGTACCACGGCCTCAGGTCCAGCAGGCCGAACGTCCCGGAACCGGGGAAGTACGGCGCGTCGACGGCGCTGATGCCGAGGTTGCCGGCGGTCAGCGTCATGCCGCCGCCGACCGGGATGCTCTGACCGTTGACGGCGAGCGTGCCGATGATCTCACCGAACGCGAGCGTGACGATCGCGATGTAATCGCCGCGCAGGCGCAGCGTCGGCAGGCCGATCACCACCCCCGCCGCCGCGCAGATGAGCGCGGCGGCGATCAGGATCAGCACGAAGTTCAGGTGAATGCCCGCCAGCGTGCTCTCGAGCGGCGAGACCAGCACGTGGATGTGCAGCTTGAAGAAGAACCCGGAACCGAACCACCCCAGTGAGTACGCGCCGAGCGCGTAGAAGGCGACGTAGCCCAGATCGAGCAGCCCGGCAAATCCCACCACGATGTTCAGGCCGAGCGACATCACCGCGTAGGCCACCGCGATGATGGTCCCGTTCATGAAGCCGCTGTCCGCCGGGAAGAAGAACGGCAGCACGATCCCGAACACGATGAGCGCTCCGGCCAGCGCGCGGTTCCACCACCGAGGGAGCCGCCGCACCGCTGCGGCCCGCCGCTCCCGAAGCCGCGTCAGGAACCCGGTCATCCGGCCTCCCTCGTCTCCTCGCCGAGCAGCCCGCGCGGGCGAAGGACCATGATCACGATCAGGTAGCCGAACACGACCGCCTCGGTCCATTGCGGGCCCATCCGCGCGTCGGCCAGCGCCTGGATGACGCCGATGATCAGCCCGCCGAGCACCGCGCCGCGGACGTTGCCGATGCCGCCCATCACCGCGGCCGTGAACGCGATCAGGCCGGCCTTGAAGCCCTGGAAGTACCACACGTTGGTCTCGTACAGCGCGTACACCAGCCCCGCCGCGCCCGCCAGCATCCCGCCGAGCAGGAACGTCAGCGAGATCGTGGCGTTGACGTTGATGCCCATCAGCCGGGCCGCCTCCGGGTCCTGGGCGGTGGCCCGCATGGCCCGCCCCGCGCGTGTGGAGTTGATGAACCAGCTCAGCGCGAATACCAGCGGGATCATCACCGCGAACACCAGGAGGTAACCGCGCTGGATCGTGACGCCCCCGACGGTGAACACGGTCGCTTGCACGCCGATCAGGTCGGACACGCTCTGCGGGGAGCCCCCGCGCCACAGCAGGCCCACGTTCTGCAGGATGAACGAGAAGCCGACCGCGGTGATCAGCGACGCGAGCTTGGGCGCGCTGCGCAGCGGCCGGTAGGCGACCCGCTCGATCAGGACGTTCAGGCCCCCCGTCACGATCATCGTGAGGATCAGCGTCAGCAGCAGGAAGCCGATCAGAGCGGCGCTGCCCACGCCGGGGCTCAGCCCGAACGCCGACCACAGGCCCACGGCGGTAAAGGAGCCGATCATGAACACGTCGCCGTGCGCGAAGTTGATCAGCTCGATGATCCCGTAGACCAGCGTGTACCCGATCGCGATCAAGGCCCAGATCGCCCCGTTGGACAGGCCCTGGGCGAAGTCGTAGCCCAGGTTCGACAGATCGTGATGAAGCACCTGATGGCCCGCCACGGTGACCTGGTAGCCGTACACCAGATCGTGGACGCCGTAGTAGACCGGCAGCGCCGCGAGCGCCGCGATCAGGCCCCACTGCCCGGCGTAGCGGCGAACCGCCGCCAGTGAGCGTACCGGGACCGTGGGTTGGGTGGGCGTGATTGTCGTGGTTTCCATGGCTCCGTGCGGAGTATCGAGCGGCGTGCGGATGGACCGAGGCGGTGGGGAGCAGTGCGCCCCCCACCGCCTCATTCTGGCCTTTAGTGGACCGTCTTCGTGGGCGTGACCGTCTGGAAGAAGACGGGGTCGCCGTTGGAGCCGACCTTGTACACGCCGTAGGACTTCAGCGTCGTGTCACCGTTGGCGTCGAATCCGTACGTGCCCAGCACGGACTGGACCGACTTGTCCGCGAACAGGGCGGCCAGAATGGCGGGCTTGCTGTTGCCCTGCGCGCCGAGGTTCTTGATCGTGTTGAGCGCGAGCTGCATCACCGCATAGCCGTAGATCGCGTACGGGTCGGGGCTGGAGGTGCCGTACTTAGCCGCGTAGGCGGATAGGAAGGCCTTGCCGCCCGGATACGCCGCCAGGTCCTGAGTGGCGACCGTGCACTCGATCAGCGGGTCGATCGCGGCCGGGACGCCGCCCTGCGACGCGGCGGTGTAGGAACTCGTGCACACCCCGTCACCGCCGAAGATCTTGGCGGTAGGAATCGCCGAGTGGACGTCCTTGGTGATCTGGACGGCGCCGTTGGAGACGATGCCGGCGAAGAAGAAGCAGTCGGCTCCCTGGCCCGAGACCGTGGAGGCGTAGGAGCGGAAGTTGGGGGCGGTCGGGTCGATCCCGGTGTTGCTGACGATGGTGATCCCGTAGAAGCCCTTCTCCAGCTCGAGCAGGGTGGCCAGGCCGGCCCCGTAGGCCTCCTTGTCGTTGGCCACGGCGACCTTGGTGCAGCCCGCGTTCTTCATCGCGATCAGGTCCGCGGCGGCCTGGATCGAGTCGATCGGCACGATCCGCAGGAAGGTGCGCTTCCCGGTGGGGTAGTACTTCTGCGGCTCACCGGGAGCACTACCCGGCAGGTTGGTGGTCAGGCCAACGTAGGTGTTGGCCGGGCTCACCTGCGGTATGCCCGCCTCGTTGAGGATCGGGATCGACACCTCGCTGGCCCCGGAGTTGAACTCGCCGATGTAGAAGACGGCCTTCGGATCCGAGGCCACCTTGCGCGCGTTCGCCGCCGTCTGGCCCGGGTCCCACTTCCCGGCCGCGGCGGTTGAGTCGTCGAGCACCTGGTAGTTCACCGTGAACTGGCCGGCCTTGCCGCCGGCCTGAGCGAGCGCGAGCTTGATCCCGTTGACCAGCGGGATGGTCTGCGCGCTCGAGGCTCCCTGCATCGGCAGGCTCGAGTAGATGTCGACCGTACCGCCGGCGGCTGCGCTGGTGCTGGCGCTACCGCTGCTACTGGTACTACTACTGCAGCCGACGGCGGCCAAGGCGACCGCGGCAAAGGCAGCGATTGCAGTTTTCCGTCTCATGATGTTCCTCTCATTATTTGAGGTTGTCCGCCTGCCGTGGAGCGTACCGACCGGCCCGGTTCGGGCTTATGGCCCCGCGACAGCCGGAAAGGTGGTTGGTTCGACGGAGGCGTTTACGGCGACGGCACCGCCCTGGGAGCCGATTCCAGCCAGGACCCCGGGCCGGGCGAACGTCGCCGCAGGCACCTCGGCCGACGATTTCCCTCCCTAGCGCAAAGCCGGCCTCGACCCTTCGACCGACCCCGACCGCGCGCGAGCGTTGACGACAGCGACCGTCGCCGCTGGCCGCGGTGGTTGGGCAGCAAGTTTGAACAGATCAGGCCGTTCTAGCACGCAGAGTTTGCCAGATTCTGATCTCGCGAATACTAAGCACAGGTAACGAACTCATTAACGGCACGCTAGTGCGGTGATCATCAGAGTTCACCGCATGACAGGCCGTGCCACAACGGTCCGTTCGGCCGAAAAGGGTTCTTTAGAGGTCTTCCTCGTCATCGAGGCGAGCCAGCCAGCTGGCCAGGCGGTCCACGGCGGTCTCGAAGCCGGGGTTGAGGTCGACGAAGTCGCGCAGCCGTTCGGCCAGCCAGGCGATGCTGACCTGCTCGTCGGCCCGCCGGTCCGCCAGCTCCTCGATGCCGCGGTCGGTGAAGTACATCAGGGGATGGCCTTCTCCACCAGCGCGGTGTGCGACGCGGCGTGCTGGGCCGCCGAACCCGCCGCGGGCGCGGAGCTGGCCGGCAGCGACACCACGTCCACCTCGCGCCCCAGGTGCAGCGGGAGCTTGAGCGCGAAGGTCGGCCAGGCGCCCATGTTGGCCGGCTCCTCCTGGACCCAGGTGACCGACTCCGCCTCCGGGTAGCGGGCTAGCTCGGCGCGCAGCTCGGAGACCGGCAGCGGGTACAGCCGCTCGACCCGCACGATCGCGGTATCGGTCGCGCCGACCTTCTGCTGCCGGGCGGCCAGGTCGTAGTACACCTTCCCGGTGCACAGCAGCACCCGCCGCACATCGGCATCAGAAACATTGCCATCAGAACCAGCTCGCGAGCCGATCAGCGGCCTGAACGACCCGGCGGTGAACTCGCTGACCGGGGAGGCGGCCGCCTTGAGCCGGAGCATGGACTTGGGGGTGAACACGATCAGCGGCTTGTGCCGGCCGGACAGCCCCTGCCAGCGCAGCAGGTGGAAGTAGTTGCCGGGGGTGGTCGGCATCGCCACCGTCATGTTGTCCTCGGCACACAGCGACAGGAACCGCTCGATCCGGGCCGAGGAGTGGTCCGGGCCCTGGCCGTCGTAGCCGTGCGGCAGCAGCAGCGCCACGCCCGAGCGCTGACCCCACTTCTGCTCACCGGAGCTGATGAACTCATCGGTGATGATCTGCGCACCGTTGACGAAGTCGCCGAACTGGGCTTCCCAGCAGACCAGGGCCTCGGGCCGGGCCACGGAGTAGCCGTACTCGAAGCCCATCGCCGCGTACTCCGACAGCAGCGAGTCGTGCACGAAAAGCCTGGCCGGGCCGGAGTCGAGCTGCTTAAGCGGCGTGTACTCAGCGCCCGTGTGCCTGTCCACCAGCACCGCGTGCCGCTGACCGAACGTCCCGCGCCGGGTGTCCTGGCCGACCACCCGCACCGGATGGCCGTCCAGCACCAGTGCGCCGAACGCCAGCAGCTCACCGGTCGCCCAGTCGATGGCGTCCTCCTCGACCATCGCCGCACGCCGGTCGAGCAGCGGCTTCAGCCGCGGGTGGACGGTGAAGTCGGCGGGCAGGTTGACCTGCGTGTCGATGATCCGCTTGACCACCTCGGCGGACACCGCGGTGGGCACCGCCTCGTGGTTGACCGGCCGGTCTTCCGGCTCGCGCATGCGCACCGTGCCCGGCTCGGCCGGGCGCTGGGCGGCGTCCCTGGTCTCGGTGAAGGCCCGCTCGAGCTGCTGCTGATAGTCGCGCAGCGCCGCCTCGGCCTCCTCCATGGTGAGGTCGCCGCGGGTGATCAGCGACTCGGTGTACACCTTGCGGGTCGACCGCTTGGCCTCGACCAGGTCGTACATGAGCGGCTGGGTGAAGGAGGGGTTGTCGGTCTCGTTGTGCCCCCGCTTGCGGTAGCACACCATGTCGATGACGACGTCCTTCTTGAACGCCTGCCGGTAGGAGAAGGCCAGCCGGGCCACCCGCACCACGGCCTCGGGGTCGTCCCCGTTGACGTGGAAGATCGGCGCCTGGATCATCCGGGCCACGTCGGTGGCGTACACGCTGGACCGCGAGTACTGCGGGGCGGTGGTGAAGCCGACCTGGTTGTTCACGATGATGTGCACCGTGCCGCCGGTCCGGTACCCGCGCAGCAGCGACAGGTTGAGGGTCTCGGCCACCACACCCTGGCCGGCGAACGCGGCGTCGCCGTGGATGAGCACCGGCAGCACGGTGAAGCCGGGCTCGCCCTTGTCGATCACGTCCTGCTTGGCCCGGACGACTCCCTCCAGCACCGGGTCGACCGCCTCCAGATGGCTCGGGTTGGCCACCAGCGAGGTCTTGATCGACCGCCCGTCCGGCGCGTGGAACACGCCCTCGGCCCCCAGGTGGTACTTGACGTCGCCGGAGCCCTGCGCGCTGCGCGGGTCCAGGTTGCCCTCGAACTCCTTGAAGATCTGCCCGTAGGACTTGCCGACGATGTTCGCCAGCACGTTCAGCCGGCCGCGGTGCGCCATGCCGATCACGGCCTCGTCCAGGTCCGCGTCGGCCGCCTCGGTCAGCACCGCGTCGACGAGCGGGATGAGGGACTCGGCACCCTCCAGGGAGAACCGGCGCTGGCCGACGAACTTAGTCTGCAAGAACATCTCGAACGCCTCGGCCACGTTCAGCCGGGACAGGATGCGGATCTGCTCATCGTGATCGGCCCGCGGGTGCGGAACCTCGATCCGGGCCTGCAGCCAGCGGCGCTCTTCTGGGTCCTGGATGTGCATGTACTCGCTGCCGACGGTTCGGCAGTACGAGTCGCGCAGGACGCCCAGCACATCACGCAGCTTCATCCGCGTCCGGCCGCCGAAGCCGCCGGTGGGGAACTCGCGCTCCAGGTCCCACAGCGTCAGCCCGTGCAGGTTGATGTCCAGGTCGGGGTGCTTGCGCTGGGTGACCTCGAGCGGGTTGGTGTCGGCCATCAGGTGGCCGCGCACCCGGTAGGCGTGGATCAGCTCCTGCACCCGCGCCGACCGGGCGACGTCGTCCTCGTGCCCGTACGGGAAGTCCTTGACCCAGCGGACCGGCTCGTACGGGACGCGCAGCGCGGCGAAGATCCCGTCGTAGAAGCCGTCGTCGCCCAGCAGCAGCCGGTGAATCTTCTGCAGGAACTCACCCGACTGGGCACCCTGGATGATCCGGTGGTCGTAGGTCGAGGTGAGCGTGACCGCCTTGCTGATGGCCAGCCGGGTCAGGGTCTCCTCGGACGCGCCCGCGTACTCAGCCGGGTACTCCATCGCGCCCACGCCGACGATGCAGCCCTGGCCGGGCATCAGCCTCGGTACCGAGTGGACGGTGCCGATGGTGCCCGGGTTGGTGATGGTGGCGGTGGTGCCCTGGAAGTCCTCGACCGCGAGCTTGCCCACCCGCGCCCGCCGGACGACGTCCTCGTACGAGGTCCAGAACAGCCGGAAGTCCATGCCCTCGGCGGCCTTGATGTTCGGCACCAGGAGCTGCCGGCCGCCGTCGGCCGTGTGCACGTCGATGGCCAGGCCCAGGTTGACGTGCTCGGGCCGGGCGATGGCGGGCTTGCCGCCCTCCTCGGTGTAGGCGTCGTTCATCTCCGGCAGCGCCTTGAGCGCCTGGACCACCGCCCACCCGATCAGGTGGGTGAAGGAGACCTTGCCGCCGCGGCCACGCTTGAGGTGGTTGTTGATCACGATCCGGTTGTCGACCAAGAGCTTGGCCGGGACCGAACGGACACTGGTGGCCGTGGGCACCGACAGGCTGGCCGTCATGTTGGTGACAGTGCGCGCCGCGGCACCGCGCAGCCTGCTCACCTCGGCGCCGGGCGCCGTCGGCGGAGCCGGGGCGGCCTGCGGTGCGGGGGCGGCCTGCGGGGCGGGGGAGGCCTGCGGTGCGGGCGTCGCCTGCGGGGCAGGGAAGGCCTGCGAAGGCGGCGCGACCGGTGCGGCCTGCGGCGGTGCGGCGGCCTGCGGTGCTGCGGCAGCCTGCGGTGCTGCGGCCACCGAGATGACCGGCTGGGGCCCGGTGCCGTTGGCCAGCGCCGGCTGGTAGTCGGCGAAGAAACTCCACCAGGCCCGATCCACCGAAGCGGGGTCAGCCAGGTAACGCTGGTAAAGCTCTTCGACCAGCCACTCGTTGGCGCCGAAATCGGCTGCCTGCGGTGCTGATCCGGACTGGTGTGACCCCTCGGGCTCGCGGACCTCCGCGTTACCCTGTGCTGACCCAGAAGACACGGCGGACATCGTCCCCCAAAACCCTCTTCCCGAAATGTGAACCAACGTTGGTGTTGCCTATCCAGGCTACCCGTGCGTCCCCGGGCCTGGGCCGGAAGATCACGCGGCGCCTCGTAGCCTCACGTGCGGCCTGGGCTCTGACGTGCCGAAGTGCCGGTCACGGCGGGGTGCCGGCCGGTACCATCGGCGGGGATGGCATATGGGCCTTTCGGGGTTTATCCCGCCCATCTCTGCAGGCTCGGGACGCAAGTCTGCCCGGCTCGGGACACAAGGCGAAGGTGACAAGGGACACGGCAGGCAACCCTGAGGGTGAAGGCGCTCGGGGCCCTCGGCGGCCTTCCGGCCGTCGGCGCGCGCATTCCGCGGCCGACCGTGCCGCAAAAGACCGTGCCGCAACAGACCGTGCCCCAACAGACCGTGCCGCTACCGACCACGCCACCGGGATGACTGGGCCCCAGCGTGCCTTCCCCGTCTGGGACGGCGTTCCGGGCTACGAATTCGAGAGCCCGCGGGCCTCTAGACGGCCACCAGCCGACCACCCGGGAACCGGGCCGCAAGCCACCCGCGGGCCGGTCGCACCCGAGAGCGAGGCGCGCCGGTTCCGGTACACCTCGACGGTGAGCCAGCCGATACCCGGCCCGCCGTCGGCCTGGCCCGGGGACGAGCCGGCCCCCTGGTCCCGGGGCGAGCCAGCCCCCTGGTCCTCCGACGAGCCGACCGCGCCCGGCTTCGAGTTCGACGCCGCGGGCCACAGGTTCGGTGGCGCGGCCCGGAGGTTCGACGCCACGGGTCAGCCCGCCGACCGGGACCGGGACCGGGACCGGGACCCGGACCCGGACCGCCGCAGCCCGCGGGACGCTCGCACCGAGTGGGCCCGGCTGCTGCGCTCGTTCCTGCCCGAGCCGGTCAAGCGCAACTGGTTCGCCGAGTTCCGGTCCGCGCTCCACTTCCGCGGGGCGGGGGTCCGGGTGATCATCCCGATCCTGGCCATGGTGATGTTCGGCGTCGCGGTAGCGGTCATCGCCGGCGCGAACAGCCAGAACGGCCCGGCCCCGCCGCCCTCCGCACTCGGCTTCGCGCCCGCCACCTTGGCCGGCAACGCGTTCTCCGCGGCCGCCAGCGGGCGCGGCATCAGCCAGACGCTCGGCCCGATGACCAGCGACGGCGCCGAGATCGTGGCCGTAGGCTCACAGCAGGGCGCGCGGATCGCGCGGGCTCAGTTCTTCGTGTCCACCGACGACGGGCGGACCTGGTCCATGGGCCACGTGCGTGCCCCCGACGGCGGGCCGCCGCCGCCGGGGTACGCGGCGCGGTTCGTGGCCGGCGGGCAGGGGGCCTGGGTGGCCATCGGCCCCGCGTCGATCTGGACCAGCCCGGACGGCCGGACCTGGACGCTGTCCTCCACGGTCGGGCTGCCCCTGCTGCCCGGCGATCAGATCAGCGTGGTCAAGCGCACCGCGGCCGGCTTCATCGCCGCCGGGTCGAACGTGCCGGGCGGCAACGCGGCCGCGAGCACCCCGGTGGTCTTCGTGTCGGCCAACGGGATCAGCTGGCAGCGGCTCGGCGCCAGCCAGCTCCGCCTGGGGACAAGCACGGCCGGGAACACGGCCGCCAGCACCAGCCACGTCCTGGACATCAGGTACGCCGCGGTCTACCGGAACCAGATCCTGATCGCAGGCGACGTGTCCGTCATCCGGAACACCCGCACCAAGACCACCGGAATGACCAGCGCGGCCTGGCTGAGCGACAACGGCGGCGCGACCTGGACGCTGGCCGTCCCGCCGGGCCCGGCTGGGATCAGCGCCCCGGCCAGGCACGCGGCCCAGGCCCAGGCCCAGATCAGCGGCGTCGCCGTCACCGCGGACGGGTTCATCCTGCTGCGGCCGGCCACCGTGGCGTCCACTGGGGCCCGCAAGCCCGCGGTCGACGTCTACCGCTCGGCCAACGGCACGGCCTGGACATTCGAGGCCACCCTGGCCGCCACGGCCAAGGCTGGCTTCACCACCGACATGGTCAACGGCTCCCCGGACGGCGCCGTGGTCACCGGGCAAGCGGGCCCGGCGCTGATCGCCTTCGCGTCCGCCGACGGCGCCTCGTGGCGGCAGACCCCGGCGTTCGGCACCGCCGCGACCCAGGACGTGTCGGGCGTGGCCATGGCCCAGGGCGGCACCGTCGTCGCCGCGGGCACCACCACCAATGACCCCGACAGCCGCCAGCCGCTCCTCACCGTCCTCGCGGCGCCGGGCGCGGCCCCGGGCGCGCCGCAGGGCTCGACCCAGGCCGCACCGCAGCGCGTGGACATCGCGAAGATCCCCGGCGCCGTCGACCCCGAGCTCGCCGTCAACGACGTCGCGGCCGGGGGCGGCATGCAGGTCGCGGTGGGCAGCGCCAACGGCTATCCGGCCGCCTGGACCTCCACGAACGGCGGCATTACCTGGACCCAGGCCAGCGGTCAGACCCAGGCCGTGCTGAACCGCCCCGGCGTCCAGCAGCTGACCAGCGTGACCTTCGGCGCCGACGGCTGGCTGGCCGTGGGCGGCGTCATCGCCGTCGCCGCGCAGCATCCGGTCGTCCTGACCTCGGGGAACGGCAGCGTGTGGGCCGCCGCCGACCGCGAGCCCGCCTTCAGCCAGCCCGGCCTGGTCACCGAGCAGGCGGCCGCAGCGTCGACCGCCCCGCCCGGGGGCGCGGCGCCCGCGGGCGCGCCGCCGACAACCGGCTACGTCATCGTCGGCTATCAGGTCGTCGCGGGCCGCACCATCGCGGCGGCCTGGTATTCCACGGGCCTGACCGGCTGGCAGCGCGCGGGCGACGCCGTGTCGGGCCACGGCGGCCCAGGCGCGCTGGACGGGCCGGGGGCCAGCCGGCAGATGCGGGCCGTCAC
Source organism: Actinomycetota bacterium (assembly GCA_003140115.1). Next base: position 27,147 of record PLIQ01000294.1, read on the forward strand.
CGCGGGCCCGCACGGCTTCGTCGCGGTCGGCACGGACGGCAACGCGGCCGCGGCCTGGACCTCACCCAACGGCCAGGCCTGGACCCAGCAGAACGTCCCGCTGCCGGTCGGCGCCACCCGGGCCGTGCTGCAGCACGTGGCGAGCAACGGCCACACCGTGGTCGCGGTGGGCACCGCGCTCACCACCACCGGCCAGCAGCTACCGTTCGCGGCGAGTTCGGCCGACGGCGGCATCACCTGGACCGAGTCGGCCCTCCCGGTCCCGCAAGGCCGCGCCTTCGTCACCGCCCTAACCAGCACCGGAGCGAGCACCGGGGCCAGCACCAACCCCAACACCGGGGCTGGCAGCAGCCAGTTCCTCGCCACCGGCACGTTCGGCAGCACGCCCGGTCACCAGGACGTGGTGGTGTGGACCTCGGCCAGCGGATCGGCCTGGCAGGCGGTCACCCCGGCCGGGCAGGGCCTGACCGGAACCGGCATCCAGGCCATCACCGGCCTGGACGTCTCGGACCAGACGCTGACCGGCGTCGGCTTCACCGCGACGCCCGGCAGCGAGCAGCCCGTCTTCTGGCAGTCACCACTCCGATAAAGACACTGAAAGAACCGGCCCGAACACGTCTTCCCGCCGGTTAGCCAGACTCGGCACCGTAGCCCGCACGGTCTCGACCAGCCCGACATCCACCGAACCCACCGCCACCCCCGCCGACGGCCCCAGATCGAGCCGCACCACGCCGAGCGGGTCGACCAGCATGCTGCGCCCGACCCCGGTCGCGGCGCGCGTCGCCGGTTCGGACGGGTCCGGCACCTGCCCGACCGCGACCACCCACACGGTGTTCTCGATGGCCCGCGCCCGGACCAGCGTGACCCAGTGCTCCTCCTTGAACGGCCCCGCCGCCCACGCCGCCGGCACCACCAGCAACATCGCCCCGCCCACCGCCAGCGCCCGGGACAGCTCGCCGAACCGCACGTCGTAACAGATCTCCAGCCCGACCCGAACCCCCGCCAACGTACACAGCACCGGCACCGCCCCGGGCGCGACGACCTCCGACTCCCGGTGCCCGAACGCGTCGAACAGGTGCAGCTTGCGGTACGCCGCCACCAGCTCCCCGCGATCGTCGAACGCCACCGCCGTGTTGTACACCCGCCCGTCCGGCGCGGGCTCGAACACCCCCGCCACCAGCGCTACCCCGGTCTGTTTGGCCGCCGCCGCCAGACCCGAGCCGAACGGCCCGTCCAGCGGCTCAGCCGCCGCGCGCAGGTCCGACCCGAACCTGACCTGCGTCGCCTCGGGGAACACGGCCAGGTCCGCCCCCTGCTCCGCGGCCGAGATCAGAGCCGTCCGCACGCGCTCGGCGTTGACCGACGGGGAAGACGACACCGGAATCTGGCCCAACGCGACTCGCATACCCCTCAGCGTAGCTAGCACGGCATGATGAGCAAGGTGAACAACAGGCCGTTCCTCAACCGCCGCCTCGAAGGCCTCGGCACGACGATCTTCGCCGAGATGTCCGCCCGCGCGGTGGCGACCGGATCGATCAACCTGGGCCAGGGCTTCCCCGACCGCGACGGCCCGCCCGAGATCGCCCAGGCCGCCGCCGACGCGATACTCCAGGGCCGCGGCAACCAGTACCCGCCCGGTACCGGCATCCCCGAGCTCCGCCACGCGATCACCAACCACGCGCGGCGCTTCTACGGCCTGGGCTACGACCCGGACACCGAGGTCCTGGTCACCGCGGGAGCCACCGAGGCCGTCGCCGCCGCCATGCTCGCCCTGGTCGAGCCGGGCGACGAGGTGATCGCGTTCGAGCCCTACTACGACTCCTACGCCGCGAACATCGCCATGGCCGGCGGCATCCGGGTCCCGGTCACGCTGCGCCCCCCCGATTTCCGCCCCGACCTCGTCGAACTAGCCAAGGCCATCACCCCCCGCACTCGCCTCATCCTGCTCAACAGCCCGCACAACCCCACGGGCTCGGTCTTCACCCGCGACGAACTGGCCGCGATCGCGGCCCTCGCGGTCGAAAACGACCTGCTCGTGGTCACCGACGAGGTCTACGAGCACCTGGTCTTTGACGGCGAGCACGTCCCGATCGCGGCGTTCCCCGGCATGCGCGAGCGGACCGTGCGCATCAGTTCGGCGGGCAAGACGTTCTCCTTCACCGGCTGGAAGATCGGCTGGGTCATGGCCAGCCCCGAGCTGGTCACCGCGGTCAAGACGGCCAAGCAGTTCCTCACCTTCGTCAGCGGCGGTCCGTTCCAGTACGCGATCGCGCAGGCCCTGGCCCTGCCCGACACGTACTACACGACCCTGCGCCAGGACCTGCAGGCCCAGCGCGACCTGCTCACCCGCGGCCTGGCCGACCTCGGCTTCGAGGTCTACCCGCCGCAGGGCACGTACTTCGTCACCACCGACATCAGGCCCCTGGGCGAGCCCGACGGCCTGGCCTTCTGCCGCGCCCTGCCCGACCGCGCCGGCGTGGTCGCCATCCCGTCCGCCGTCTTCTACGACGACCAGGAGGGGGCCCGCACCCAGGTCCGGTTCGCCTTCTGCAAACGCCCGGAGGTCCTGACCGAGGCGCTCCGCAGGCTCGCACGGATGACCCGGAGCTGATCAGCCACGGCCGTTCGCCCAATTTTTATGCCGAACGGCCCTGGCCGCCCGCTCCCCGTCCCCCTCCCGCCCGCCCGGGGTGAGGCGCGATAGGGGGCTCAGGCCTACCCCGATCCGGGGGCCAGGCCCATGGCGGCGCCCCGGCGCCGGGGTCAGGATGGGGGCAGGGAAGGAGGTGGCAGCCATGCTTTTCGCGGTCGTGCTGCTGCTGACGATCGGGTGCATCGCGTTCGTCCTGGCCCAGGAGGCTCGGGGGGTTCCGCGTCCAGGCGGCCTGCGGGGGCGCATCCGGGACCGCGGCTGGGGTCTGCTGCTGCTGCCCGTCGCGATGGCGGCCGCCGTGATGGCCGGCGGGGCGCACGGGCTTATCCCGGCCGAGCTGGGCATCGCGGTCCTGGCCATCGTCTTCGTCCCGAAGCTGGCGGCCAAGCTGGTGCCCTACGGCGTACTCGGGCTGGCCGTCTTCGGGGTCATGCTGGCCAAGATGTACCACGACGGGTTCACCAGCCAGGTCCAGTACCTGTTCGTCCACGCGGTATCCCGCGGGGGCGCCGAGCTGGTGCTGGCCGAGGCCGGGGTGCTGTTCGTGGTCGGCCTGTGGCTGCTGGTGCGGCTGGACGTGCCGGGCGCGGGGCCGGTCAGGACGCTGGCCGCCCGGTGGCTCGACCGGGGTCGCGGCGGGATCTCCGCGGTCCAAGGGCTGCTCCTGATCCCGGTCGTGGGGCTGGCCATGCAGCTGCTCGGGCCCGGTAACTGGTTCGGCTGGCAGGCGGTCGACGGGCTCGACGCGGCCCTCATCGACCTGACCGTGACCACGGCCGCGCTGGTGCTGATCTTCCGGTCGCGGGCCTGGGCCGCGACGCTGGCCGCGGCGGGCCTGCTGGTCCTCGGCGTCTACGGCTGGCTGATCGTGGCGTTCTGGCCCGCGCTGCCCGGGTTCGCGTACGGCTTCACCGACCTGCACAACGACCCGGGGTCCGCCCATCTGTGGGGCGCCGCCCTGCAAGGGTCCGTCCTGCTGGCCGCCGGCCTGTGGCTGGCGCCGCGAGTGATGCGCCAGCACCTGGCCGACCCGGCCGACCTGGAGCTCGCGGCCCGGGCCCGGCAGCTCACCCAGCGGGTGCAGACGCTGACCCAGACCCGCCACGACGCGGTGGACACCGCGTCCGCGGAGCTGCGCCGCATCGAGCGCGACCTGCACGACGGAGCGCAGGCCCGGCTGGTGGCCCTGGGCATGTCCCTGCGCGCCGCGGAACGCCTGTTCGCCACCAACCCCGAGGCCGCGCTGGCCCTGGTCAGCGAGGCCAGGGAAACCTCGTCCCGGGCCCTGAGCGACCTGCGGGACCTGGTCCGCGGCATCTACCCGCCGGTGCTCGCCGACCGCGGGCTGGCCGACGCGGTCCGGGCCCTGGTCCTGGACACCCCGCTGCACACCGAGCTCGACGTCGACCTGCCGGGCGAGGTGCAGACGCCGGTCGGCGCGGCCGTCTACTTCGCGGTCGCCGAGGCGCTGGCCAACGCGGTCGCGCACTCCGGCGCCCGGACCGTCCGGATCCACCTCAGCCACGCGGCCGGCCTGCTGCGCGCGCAGATCACCGACGACGGCTCGGGCGGTGCCGACCCGGCCCAGGGCACCGGGCTGGCCGGAGTGGAGCGCAGGCTGGCGACGTTTGATGGCATCCTGGCCGTGAACAGCCCGCCCGGCGGGCCGACCATCGTCGTCATCGAGGTACCGTGCGCGTTGTCATCGGCGAAGACCTCTTCCTGCTGAGGGAGGGCCTGGTCAGGCTGCTGTCCGCGCACGGCTTCGAGGTCGTCGCGGCGGTGGGTACCGCCCCGGAACTGCTGGCCGCCCTGGTCGACGAGCACCCGGACGTGGGGATCGTCGACGTCCGGCTGCCGCCGACCCACACCGACGACGGCCTGCGCGCCGCGCTGAAGGCCCGCCAGCGGATCCCGGGCCTGCCGGTCCTGGTCCTGTCCCAGTACGTCGAGCGGCTGTACGCCCGCGAACTGCTCGCCGACCAGGCCGGCGGGGTCGGCTACCTGCTCAAGGACCGGGTGTTCAACGACGATCAGTTCACCGGCGCGATCCGCACCGTGGCCACCGGGGGCACGGTCCTGGACCCCGAGGTGATCGGCAAGCTGCTCGAGCGGCACTCCCGTACCGAGCCGCTGACCCGCCTGACCGCCCGGGAGCGCGAGGTGCTCGCGCTGATGGCCGAGGGCCGGTCCAACGCCGCGATCGCCCAGCGGCTGTTCATCACCGAGAAGGCGATCAGCAAGCACGCCGCGGGCATCTTCGACAAGCTGGGCCTGGCCCTGTCCGACGACGACAACCGCCGCGTGCTCGCGGTGCTGGCCTACCTAGACTCATGACCACCATGGACCCTGAGCTACTGCGCACCGCCGAGGCCGCGCCCGGGTTCATGCCCGGGCCCGAAGGCCTGGCCTTGTCCGACGCCGCCGCCGCATACTGTCGTCGCGGGCCGGTCCTGGAGATCGGCAGCTACTGCGGCAAGTCCACCGTCTACCTCGCCGCCGCGGCCCGCGCCGCCGGGCAGGTGGTCGTCACCGTCGACCACCACCGCGGCTCGGAGGAACACCAGCCCGGCTGGGAGTACCACGACCCCGACCTGGTCGACCCGGCCACCGGTCGCCTGGACACGCTGCCCCGCCTGCGCGCCACCCTGGCCGCCGCCGGCCTCGAGGAGCACGTGGTCGTGGTCGTGGGCCGCTCGGCCGACGTGGCCCGGCTGTGGGGCATCCCGCTCGGCCTGGTCTTCATCGACGGCGGCCACACGCAGGCCGCGGCCACCGCCGACTACGAAGGCTGGGCCCCCTGGGTCGCCCCCGGCGGCGCCCTGGCCATCCACGACGTATTCCCCGACCCCGCCGACGGCGGCCGCCCGCCCTACCTGATCTACCAGCGAGCCCTAGCCTCCGGCGCCTTCACCGAGGTCCGCGCCCAAGGCTCCCTCCGCCTCCTAGAACGAACCGGTCCCGGAATCTAACCCGCAGCGTCCCGGAACACGCCCGCGCCGCCGCTGAAGCCCGCCAGCGCGTCGGCGGCCAGGACCACGGCGGCCGCGGTCCAGTTCGATCGCTCGGCCGGGAAGTGCGCCCGGTTGGCGTACTGCCAGCCGGTCCAGTACGACCCGTCCGGATGGCGCAGGTGCGCCGTGGTCGCGAACATCGCCGCCGCCTGCGCGCCCATCCCGCACGCATCCATGGCCAGCACCAGCTCGCAGGTCTCGGCGCCCGTCACCCACGGCTGATCGCTGACGCACCGTACGCCGAGGCCGGGCACCACGAACGTGTCCCAGCCCGCTTTCAAGCGAGCGGCCGCGTTCGCGCCGCGGACCGCCCCGCCCAGCACGGGGTAGTACCAGTCCATGGCGAACCGGCCCTTATCCGCGAACGCCTCCGGGTGCGCGTCCACCAGGTCTGCGAGCCGATCCGCCGCGAGCTCCCAGTCGGGCTGCGGGTCGTCGGCCAGCTTGGCCAGCGCGACCGCGCAGCGCAGGCTCTGGTGGATGCTCGAGCAGCCGGACAGCAGCGCGTAGGTCCCCGCCGTCCCGCTGGCGTCGCGCTCCCACGCGATCTCCCCGCGCGGGGTGCGCAGCGCGAGGACCCACTCGACCGCCCGGCGCACGGTCGGCCACATGGCCAGGGCGTGGCTCTCATCCCCGGTTACCAGGTACTCGTGCCAGGCCCCGACGGCGACGTACGCGGCGTGGTGGCTTTCCGCCGCCGGGTCGGTCACGGCGCCGCCGCGGCTGGACCGCGGCCACGACCCGTCGGCCCGCTGCGTGTCCCGCAGCCACGCGTAGGCCCGCCGGGCCGGCCCGCGTAGCCCGCAGGCACTCAGCGCCATCGCGCACTCGACGTGATCCCAGGCGTCCACGTGCCCGTCCGGCCACGGAATCGCCCCCGACGGCTCCTGGGCCCGCGCGATCGACTCAGCCGTCGCGAGCACCCCGGCTTCGCTGAGCGTCCCGGCCGCCTCACCTGTCACGGCTGCCCCGGCTTGACCGCGTAGACCACCAGGCTCTTCCCGATCACCGGATTCAGCGCCTGCTCGGCCAGCCGGGTAGCGGCCGGCTTGCGCATGATGTCCCAGACCAGCATCCGGTGGTACGCGCTGACCAGCGGGTGCTTGTCGTCGTGCACCCCGACCGCGCACTTCAGCCACCAGTACGGGGAGTGCAGGCCGTGCGCGTAGTGGTGCCATCCGACGTTCAGCCCGGCCCGGGCCAGCTTGGCCTCCAGCTCGACCCGGGTGTAGATGCGCACGTGCCCCCCGGGGACCTCGTGGTACTCAGTGGACAGGGCCCAGCAGATCCGTTCCGGCAGCCAGCTCGGCACCGTGATCGCGGCCAGCCCGCCCGGGCGCAGCACCCGCGCGAGCTCGTTCATCGCGCGCTGGTCGTCCAGGACGTGCTCGAGGACCTCGGCCGCGATCACCCGGTCGAACACCCCGTCGGCGAATGGCATCACGGTGGCGTCCCCCGAGACGGCCGTCGCACCGGCCTGCGGGCCCGCCTCGCCGGCCTCGCGCATCGCGGCGAACATGCCCCGTACGGGTGCGAGTTCGCTGGGATCCAGGTCGAACGCGACCACGTTCCCGCCGTGCCGGTACACCTCGAACGCGTGCCGCCCGCCCCCGCAGCCCAGGTCGAGCACCCGCTGCCCGGGTCGGACGGGGAACTTGCCGAAGTCGACGGTCAGCACGCGGCCGTCCCCAGCGCCTCCCGGCATAGCAGTGTCTGCCGGGACCGCATTGCCTCCCGGTACTGCGCCGCGGTGGCCTGCGCCACCGCCGGCCAGGCGAACCGCTCGCCGACCCGGCGCAGGGCCCGTTCCGCCAGCGCGGCGCGTTCGGCCGGAGAATCGTGCAGCCGCCGCAGCACGGCCGCGAGCTCCTCGCTGTCGCCCGGCGGTACCAGGACGGCCGCGTCCCCGGTTACCTCGGGCAGCGCTCCTGACCGGCTAGCCACCAGCGGGGTGCCCGAGGCCATGTGCTCGACGGCGGGCAGCGAGAACCCCTCGTACAGCGAGGGCACAACGGCGACCTCCGCGCTGGCCAGCAGGGCGGAGAACGCCTCGTCGTCCAGCCCGTGGGTGAACGTGACCCGGTCGGCCAGGTCCAGCTGGCCGACCAGCCGCTCGGTGGCGGGCGCCGGCCGGCCGACGATGACCAGGTGCGCGTCCCGGTCGGTCACCAGCTTGGCCACCGCCTGCAGCAGGGTGGCGGTGCCCTTCATCGCCGAGTCGGCGCTGGCCACCGCGACGATCCGGCCCGGCACCCGCGCGGCCTGCCGCGGCCGGAACACCCGGGTGTCGACGCCGAGCGGGATGATCCGTACGCGTTCCGGCGGGACCTTGAAGTCGCGGCAGATGTCGCGCTGGGACGAGGCCGACACGGTGATCAGCGGGCCCGACCGGGCGAGGTGGCGTGCCACCCTGGCCTGCATCCGGACGAACCCGTACCAGCGCCGCCGGGAGAGCCGGCCGAGCGGGCCCAGGGCGGCCAGTTCGATGCGCCGGTCCACGCTGATCGGATGGTGGATGCTGGCCACCAGCGGCAGCCCGAGCCGCCCGAGGCCGAGCAGCCCGTAGCCGAGCCCCTGGTTGTCGTGCACGACGTCGAAGTCCCCGGCGCGCGCGGCCAGCACCCGGCGGGCCCTGATGCTGAACGTCAGCGGCTCGGGGAACGCGCCGCCCCACATCATGGCCGTCTCCAGCACGTCGGCCCAGTCCCGGTACTCACCCCAGCGCGGCGTCCGGAACGGGTCGCTATCCCGGTACAGGTCCAGGCTAGGGACCGGAGTCAGCCGCGGGCCGGGATCCAGCTCGGGATACGGCTGGCCGGAGAACACCTCGACCTGGTGCCCGAGCGCGTCGAGTTCCCGGCTCAGGTGGCGGACGTAGACCCCCTGGCCGCCGCAGTACGGCTTGCTGCGATAGGAGAGCAGCGCGATCCGGAGCGGGCGATCCGGGGTAACCACGGGCTGCTGTTACACGAGGGCCTGGCCCCGATGCTGGCACCGAACACCGTGAAATCATACGGGCACGTCACCGGCTCCCCGCATGCGATGCCGGAACACAGGCCACTCGCGTTCACCCCGAGCCTGGTTGGACGGCCAGCCAGACGGCAGCGAGCCCGTACCGACCGGACTTGCACCGCGACCTGCGTGCCCGCCGGGGGACCTGTCCGGCAGCACACCCGTCCGGCAGCCCCTGACGGCCTTCGCCGTCACTCTGCAGTTCTGCGTCAGTCTAGTTAACTCAANNGGGGGGAGGTGAGCAACCCGCGATGTGCACCGCGATGGTCCCAGCCGACATGGGTGAGGCGTTCGTGATGCTGGAATCCCTGATGGGGTTCCTGGCCGACGCCGACGTGGCGGACCTCCCGGTCCCGGTGCTCGCCGAGGGGCTGCGGGCCCTGGAGCAGGCCGACGCGGTGGAGGCGGTCGCCCGGGCCCGGCTGCTGGCCGTGTTCAGCAAGCCGGACGAGCCCACTCGACCTGCGCCACCAGATCATTCGCGCCGAAGCCCACCGCTACCTGAACCTGTGACGCACCCGCTCATTGTCACTCGTGAGCGATATTGCTTTTTACCAATGTCAACCAGATGTCCGGGTCAGGGCGTATCACGCATGAGTCTTGACCGCGGACGTGAGGAGTAGGCGTGATGCCTGGCGGCAGCGAGGAGCTGGAGCAGAGCTTCGCCGCGTTCGTGCGCGACCACGGCGAACGCCACCTGAGGGTGGCGGTGCTGCTCACCGGCGACTGGCACGCCGCCGAGGATCTCGTGCAGGCCAGCCTGATCAAGCTATACCAGGCCTGGCCGCGGGTGGATCTTATCGACGGCGATCCGGACGCCTACCTGCGCCGTGTCATCGTGAACACGTACCGGTCCTGGTGGCGTGCCCGGTGGCGCCGGGAGAGACCAGTAGCCGAGCTGCCGGAACACGCGGCACGCGACGACACCGCCGACCGGCTTGCGCTCGCCTTGCTCATCCGGCAGGCGCTCGGCGAGCTGCCTCGTAAGCAGCGCGCCGTGGTGATCCTGCGCTACCTGGAGGACCTGCCCGAGGCGGAGGTCGCCTCGCTGCTCGGATGCTCGGCCGGCTCGGTCAAGACCCACGCACACCGGGGCCTGCGCGCGCTGCGCGCGAAGCTCAGCGAGAACGGGCTGCCGCTGGGGAATTCGACGTCAAGGAGCACAACATGAACGACACCGGCCAGGACATGCGCGCCACGCTGCTCGCGGGATCCGACGACGTGCCGCCGGGCATCGACCTGCTGCGCGGCGTGCGGGAACAGGCCGCGGCGCGGCGCCGTCACCGGCGCCGGATGCGGGTCCTGGTGCCGGCGGGCGCGGTCGCCGGGGTCGTGGCCGCCGTCGCGACGTTGCTCGGGACGTCCGTCACCAACCCGCCGTCGGCGCTCGCGGCAGTGACCAGCGCCATGGTGAAAACCTCGGCACAAAGCTACCGCTTCACCATGAACGGGTCGCTGACGCTCCCGTCGATCCGGCTCAGACAGCAATTTGCGCTCACCGGCGCGATCGACCCCCAGCACGAGCGTGGAACGGAGCTGGTGACCGGCGGCCCACTACGCGGGACGCACAATTACGTAACCGAACAGCTCCGTTTCATCGGTAAGAACCTGTACACCTGGGTATCTCCCGCATCCGGGCTCGGATCCGTCGGCAAGCCCTGGGATGAGGCCCCGATCCCCGCGCCAGACACGCGCGCCTCGCCGGGAAGCGAACTCCGCGGTAACACCTTCGAGCATCCGATCAGCCCCGCCGAACTGCTGGGGGTGCTGCGGTCGGCGGCTGCCGTGCGCTACGTGGGGCCGGCTTCCGGCCCGGGCTGGACCGGCAGCAAGTACGCGTTCACCGCGCACCCCGCCGGATCCCCGGCCGTCACCGTTGCTGGCACCGTGGACGTGGACCAGCAGGGACGGGTCCGCAGCCTGGACACGATCACCACGGTACGCACCAGGTACCGCAACCCGGCGCAGACGGAAACCGAGGACCTCACGTTCGGGGGCTTCGGCGGCCCGGTCCAGGTCACCGCGCCGCCCGCCAGCCAGGTCAAGCAGACCATCACGCCCTACTGGGAGTTCGGGTTCTGAGCCACGGTCAGGCAGCCAGGGCCGCGTAGCGGCCCTGGCTCGCGGTCAGGCTGGCGTGGTCGCTGGCCTCGATGACGTGGTCCAGCACGACGATCTGGTCGGCATGCTCGGACACCGTCACCGGGTGCTCCCGGCGAGGGCCGGCGTCTGGTCCCAGGTCCGGCCGTCAAGCTGGCGGCTGCCGGCTTTAGGCGTCGGCCCGTGGGAGCGAGCCGTACGTACATATAGCCGTACGAGGGGCGTTGCTTGGGCTCACCCGCGTCGCGCACCCGGATCCTCTCATTCCGGTTGCGCTTCTGGATAGCGCGCAGTTCCATCTGTGACCCCCACGCCTTGGCGATCCAGTTGTTCTCCTCGTTCGGGTCCGAGAAGTCCCACACCCCCGCGTGATCGGCCGTGATCACGATGCGGTCCTGCCGGGTCAGCAGGGCCTGCGTGTTCAGCGTGTCACGCACGTTCCGCCCGACCCGGTCCACGCTGGCGGACACGATGCCGTCGTACGGTCCCATCTCGCCCCGTAGCCATGGGCCGAACCCCGGACGGGTGAGCGGGTCCGTCGCCCCGGAGACCTCCCAGTCAGCGGCCCACGCGATGATATGGCTGCCGCTGTCGCCGGTCGCGCTGAGGATCCGGTTACCCTGCTTCTCCGGGCTGCTGGTCTCCGGGCGGATACTTCCCCTAAGCACACACTAGCCGTGCAGGCTAGTGTCTTCCAATCCGTCGTGGCCTGTCGCCATATGATCTACGACTGGCCTTGGTGGTCGTCGTAAGTGTTGCTAGAGAGTTATGTGGACATGCACCCAGCCAGGACTCTTGCATAGTCGTCCCGGGCCGTGCCGCGAGTCATCGCTTGATCTCGACGAGCAGGACCCAGCTGTTGACAAGCCCTGCCGCGGTAGAGGCGGCCATAGCGGCGGCCAGCCAGTACAGGCCGCCCAAGCTGGTCGTCATAGTGGCCACGGCGCCCGTGATGGCCAGGACCACGACCACGATGATGGGCCCGATGTGGCTGAGACGCCAGCTGAGCGGGTCGTGCCGTTCCTTCCGCCAGCGCGGAACGCTGATCGCGGCGGCCAGTCCGATAAGGCCCGCGGCGAAGATTGCCTCAGCCACGCCCAGAGCCACACTCGACAGGCCGGGCACTTGGATGAGAAGACTTCCCGCCAGCGGGTACGCGAAAAACGCCAGGGTCTCGACGGCACGGCCGGGCAGCGTCTTGTCGCGCAGGATCGCGTCGAGGTTGAACGAGATAGCGACGAACGCCAGGCCTAGCAGGGCGCCCTCTGCGCCGGCGAACGAGGTGGCGAAGTCGTGCCACTGCGCAGGCTCATACGGCATCGCGATCCTCTCGTCTGGTGTCCCCCAACAGTGTCATCACCGGGCTTGCCCCGTTTGCGGAATGGACGGGAAGCGAGCGGCGGGAAGGCGATTGCGCGGATCGCCAGGCGAGCCGCGCGTTCGGCGGTGCAGTCAGGAACCGGGCGGCTGAGGTTGCACCGGGCGCTCGGGGTGCAAGATGCCGTCGAGCCATCCGAACGACCGGGCGTGGTAGAGGGTTCTGGCTCCGGCTTCGCAGTGGTCGCCCGCGCCTTCTGCGGCAGTGAAATGGAGGTACTGCTTCTCGCAGGTCAATGCCTCGGCGAGCTGGGGGGCGGAGGCGCTGATGTCGTCTCCTTCGGCGTCACACACCAGAACCGGGCAGGTGATCATGCCAGCGTGATCCTTCAGCGAGTACGCGCGCAGCGCGCGGAGGTACTCGATCGGGCTGGCGGCGCCGTGCACGAACTGGCCCCGGCGCAGAGCCCACCCGGCTGTCGGCTTGCGGGCCAGCATTTGCAGGATGCGGCGCAGCGCTGCGGTTTGCCATGCCCGCCCGCCGGTAACGCCGGCGGCGAGCGGACCGGGGATCCGCCGCAGAGCCGCGTCGAACAGGTCGTAGGACCCGCAATCGGCGATGCACGCGGCCAGGCGGTGCTCGGCGCTGGCCGCGCGGGGAGCCAGATAGCCGCCCAGGCTCAGACCGATCAGGGCGACCCTGGCCGGGTCGACGTCAGGGCGGGAGAGCGCGTAATCCAGGACTGGCGTGATTACAGCCTCCCAGTCGGGGCGCATGACCAGGCCCTGCTGGACCAGCGCGGCGCCCTGTCCAGGGCCGTCAAAGGCCAGGACGTTGTAGCCGCGGGCGAGCGCGGCGGCACCGTTGAAGAAGTAGAGCTCTTCGGCCGTGCTGTCGTAGCCGCCAGTGAGGATCACCGTCGGACGCGGCGCGGGGTCCGGGCCGACGCGGAAGAAATACCCCGGCAAGGTGGTGCCTTCGTACGGGATCTCCAGGATCTCTGGCGATTCCGCGAGCAGGGCCGCCCCGGACCGGAAGCAGCTGGTCTGCCGCGCGTAGCTGTCGACCAGACGCGGGTCAAGCGGCGCTGCCAGCAGCATGACTCCCGCGGTGCGGAAGTAACTCGACGCCCGGAAGAAGGCCGGCCGGGCGCTCTGCGTCCGGCCGGCCGCCGCCTCGCTTTCGGCCAGCGCCAGCACGGCGGCCGCCGTCGACGACCAGGCCTCATGCCAGCTCGCCAGGTCGGTTCCCCGCACCGCCGTGGCCGCCGCCAGGCATTCCCCGATGTCCGCTCCGCCGTAGGGCGCCGCGCCGGCCGCGCGCAGGGTCTGGGCATCAAGCAGTTCGTTTCTGACCACAAGGTGCGTCACAGCGAGACCCCAGCTTTCATCTGCGCGTCTTCATCGCACAGGGCGCCGTCTGGCCACCGGTCGCTGTCACAGCCATCCCGGCCCTCTGCGTACATTCTCACCGACAGGCACCGGGACGCCAGCCTCCCGGCTTCCTGTACGCATACGAGCGCTCAACGGCCAGCGCTCAAGCTACCCTGCCTGCTCCGGTCACGTCTCCCTGACAGGCGCAAGCTTCCATCGGTCTGCGAGACCTGCACGCCGAGGACGGCGA
>PLIQ01000569.1:0-2427 GCA_003140115.1 Actinomycetota bacterium
CTGAGCGACGGTCAGCCGCTGAGGACCTGCTGCACGTACACCTGCGCCGGTCCCTCCAGCAGCGCGCGCAAAGCGAAGAAGTCCTCGGCGGCCCGGATCCCGATCCACCCGGAAGGAAGCAACTCGGCGGGCAGGCCAGGGTCGCAGTAGGGCAGCCGCCGCCAGTCGGTGACCGCCCGTACGTAGTCGGCGAAGGCCTCGTGCTTCGCAGCCGGAGCGCCAGCCGAAGCCCCCTCAGGGGCGGCCGCCGGAGTCGCAGCCGGAGCCCCGGCCGAGCCGGCCATGGGTTCACGCTGCCAGCGCCGCAGCGTCGCCTCCTGCGCGTCGATGAACTCCTGGTAGCGCCGGGCCAGCTCGTCCAGGTCCCACCACTGCCGGATCTTGTCCGCCGGGTCGCCGAAGGCCAGGTGCTCGGCGTGGAACAGGTCGGCGTAGGCGTCCAGCCCGAGCCGCCGCAGCGTCTGTGCGGTCGTATCGTCCAGATGGGCGGGCACGATCCACACGCCCGGCGCGACCATGCCGAACCCCAGCCTGGTCAGCTCGGACCGCAGCACGTGCCGCCGGTGGCGTTCGGGTTCCGGCACCGAGAACACCGCCAGTAGCCAGCCGTCGGCCAACGTGGCCCGGCGCCGCCGGAAGATCCGGGCGTCGCCCTCGCGCAAGATGGCCAGCGCCTCGGCGGACAGCTGGTACCCCGCCGAGCCCGCTTGGCGCCGGGACTCCAAGATGCCCCGCCGTTTCAGCCGGGAGATGGCCGAACGCACCGCGGACTCGTCCACCCCCAGGTCGGCAAGCAGCCGGATCAGCGCCGCGACCGACAGCCAGCCGCCGTCGGACCGGGCGTAGAGTCCGTAGACGGTGACGATCAGCTGCCGCAGCCGCGCCGACCGGGCAGTGGTATCCCCGCCCGGCTCGTTCGTTTCCGCTACGGCCGTCACCGGCTCACGATACCAACTACGCGCGCGCCCTCCACGGCCTACAGTCTCCTCATGACCGATGAGGACACCAAGCTGCCGAGTTACTCCGACCTCCCGGCCGCCCCGCGCGGCGGCCGCTCTGCCTGGGGTCTGTTCGGTGCCGAGGACAACCTCGGCCTGGTCAACCTCATGACCCCGGAGCGCATTGCCGCCGCCGCCCGGCTGGTCCACCGGGGATCGGTTTTCTGCCTGGACATGCCGCTCGGCAGCGTCTCCCCGGCCCTGGCCATGTTCCGCGGCGCGCCCCGGCACGAGGTGCTGCACTCGCCAGGGAGCGCCGGCTTCGACGACGTCTACGACAACTTCTACCCGCAGGCCTCAAGCCAGTGGGATTCGCTGGCCCACGTCGGCTACGCGCCCGACCAGCTGTACAACGGCGTGACCGACGCCGAGGTGCTGGCCGGCACCAGGAACACCATCGACCACTGGGCCCGGCACGGGCTCGCGGGCCGCGCGGTCCTGCTGGACGTCGAGCGGGCCCTGCGGGCCGCCGGCCGGCCCTACGATCCCGGCGGCCCCAGCGCCATAAACGTCGAGGATCTGGAACTGGCCCGGCGCCAGGCCGGGATCGAGTACGCGCCGGGTGACATCATCTTGCTGCACACCGGCTTCGCCGCCTGGTACGTCCGGCAGCCCGACGCGGTCAAGCGCCGGCTCCACGGCAACGTCATCGCGCCGGGGGTCGCCCACACCGAGGCGGTCTGCGAGTACCTGTGGAATAGCCACGCGGCGGCCATCGCCGCGGACAACTTCGCCGTGGAGGTCTTCCCTGCCGACCGGGACCCGGCGGCGCATCCGTTCGGCTTCCTGCACCACGTGCTCATCGGCCTGTTCGGCATGGCCCTGGGCGAGCTGTGGTGGCTGGCCGACCTGGCCCGCGACTGCGCCGCCGACGGCGTCTACGAGATGTTCCTGGTCAGCGCGCCGCTGAACGCGCCCGGCGGCATCGGCTCACCCGCCAACGCCGTCGCCATCAAATAACGCAGCTCCCGCCATCACATAACCCAAACCGCCGTAATGATGCGGGAACGTTCGGACCGTAACGTTGCCCGCCAAGCTGGCCGACATCGGCGGGAGCGGGTTGAACGGGGCGGTCGGCATCGTGTTCCTCGGCGCCTTCGCCACGGTCGGCGCGCTACTGGCCTGGAAGCGACCTGGGAACCCCATCGGATGGCTGCTGTCCGCGACAGGCCTGGCGGTCGCCGTGGCGGTCTTCGGCGTGTTCCTGGCGCATTTCCCCCGGACGCTGACCCTGGCCAACTGGCTGGGCTGCATGTACTTGCTGGGCTTCGGGCTCTGCGTGTTCGTCGTGCTGCTGTTCCCCACCGGGCACCTGCCCTCCCGTCGCTGGCGGCCCGTGGCCTGGGCCGCCGGGGCAGGCCTGGCCGGGTGGGTCCTGGGCTGCGCGTTCGCTCCCACGATCATCACGACCAGCCCGACGATGCGGAAC
>PLIQ01000569.1:2474-4357 GCA_003140115.1 Actinomycetota bacterium
CGCCACGATTCCGATCCCATCCACCGACGTCCAGAACGCCATCAGCAGCGGGGCCGTCGCGCTGATCCCGGTGGCCATCGGGATCGCCGTCCTGCGCTACCGGCTGTACGACATCGACCGGATCATCTCCCGGACCCTGGCCTACGCGATCGTCACCGGCCTGCTGATCGGGATCTACGCCGGCCTGGTCCTGCTGGCCACCCAGGTCCTCCAGATCCGCAGCGCGGTGGCCGTGGCCGCCGCCACCCTGGCCGCGGCCGCCCTGTTCAACCCGGTGCGGCGACGGGTCCAGCACCGGGTCGACCGGCGGTTCAACCGGGCCCGGTACGACGCCGAGACCACCGTGGCCGCGTTCGCGGCTCGGCTCAAGGACGCGGTCGACCTGGACACCGTGTGCGCCGATCTGGCCGGCGTGGTGCAGGCCGCGCTGGAGCCCGCCCACGTCTGGGTGTGGAGCGGGGACCGTCAGGCCCCTGATACGGCCCGCACCGCGGCCCGGATCGTGTCCTCCAGTCCCTCCAGTGGGAGCTTGCCGTCGATGCGCTCGCCGTCGACGTAGAACTTGGGCGTGGCGTTCACGCCGTCCCGGATGCCCGCCTGGATGTCCCGCTCGATCTTGGCCGCGTAGGCGCGGACGGTTATCTCCTCGCGGAACCGGCCCAGGTCCAGGCCCAGATCCGCGCCGCAGTCCAGCAGGGCAGCTAGGTCCAGCTGAGATGAGGGCCGCAGCAGCAGTTCGTACATCTCCCAGAACTTCCCCTGGGCCCCCGCCGCCTCGGCCGCCTCGGCGGCCTGCTCCGCGTGCGGGTGCAGTTGGACGATGGGGAAATTCCGGAACACGAACCGGACCGTGTCCGGGTAGCGGGCCAGCATCTCGTTTACGTCCCGGGCCGCGCCCCGGCAGTACGGGCACTCGTAGTCGCCGTACTCCAGGACCGTCACCGGCGCATCGGCCTGGCCGAGCACGTGGTCATCCGCCGTGACCTTGGTTACCGCAAACTCTTCCATGTCTCCTCCACCGACTCCACCGACAGCATGGCACGAAAGGACACAGGCATAGGATCAGTCCGGCCAACCACGAAGGAGCAGACATGACCGAAGGTCCCGAAGGCGGCGCGGGCCGCATCGTCGTCGGCGTGGACGGATCGCCGCCATCCCGGCAGGCCCTGCGGTGGGGCGCCCACCTGGCCGCAACCTTCGGCGCCAGTCTTGACGCCGTGACTGCCTGGGAGATCACGTCGAGCAACCACGACTGGAGCTGGATACCGTCCGACCGGAACCCGGACCAGGACACGCGCGAAGCCCTCGACCAGATCGTTCAGGACGTCT
The DNA here is from genome assembly GCA_003140115.1 of Actinomycetota bacterium. The sequence continues at coordinate 3,804 of PLIQ01000569.1, forward strand.
TCGGCGACCAGCCCCCGGCCGGACTGCGGCGCCTGGTGCACCAGGGCCAGGCCTCCAAGGTCCTGCTCGACGCGTCCGAGGACGCGATCATGCTGGTCGTCGGCAGTCGCGGCCACGGCGGCTTCGCCGGCCTCATGCTGGGTTCGGTCAGCGCCAACGTCACCGCGCACGCCGCCTGCCCGGTGCTGGTCATCCACGGCGACCAGGCCCCGCCGAAGTAAGGCCGAAGTAAGTCAGTCCTTGACCTCGCGCAGGCGGCCGGTCTCGACCTCGTAGACGAAGCCCCGCACCGAATCCTTGTGCGGGACGTAGGGGCTGGCCTTGATCCGGGCGATGGACTGGCGCACGTCGGCGTCCAGGTCGGGGAAGGCCTCCAGGGCGAACGGCGGCCGCAGGCCGGTGTCGGCCTCGATCTGGGCCTTCACGTCGTCGTCGTGGAAGGTGAGCATGCCGCAGCCGGTGTGGTGGATGAGGATGATCTCGTTCGTGCCGAGTAGCCGCTGGGAGATGGTGATGGACCGGATCGCGTCGTCGGTCACCACCCCGCCCGCGTT
>PLIQ01000647.1 GCA_003140115.1 Actinomycetota bacterium
ACGAACCCGCTGTTCGCCGACGCTGGCGCGCGCACCGCCACCGCGGCTCAGGGCGGCGCCGAGGGCTGGCACGACCCGCGGGAAGACGGCCTGCTGCCCGACGCCTATATCGCGATGGGCCAGACCGCGGAGAACGTCGCGTCGATGCGCGGTATCAGCCGAGCCGAGCAGGACGAGTTCGCCGTCCGGTCGCAGAACCTCGCCGAGCAGGCGATCAAGAATGGTTTCTACTCGCGCGAGATCACCCCNNCCCGACGGGACGGTGACCGCGGGCAACTGCTGCCCGCTCAACGACGGCGCGGCCGCGGTGGTGGTGATGAGCGACCGCAAGGCACGCGAACTCGGGATCACCCCGCTCGCCCGGATCGCTGCCACCGGGGTGAGCGCGCTGTCACCCGAAATCATGGGCCTGGGCCCGGTCGAGGCGACCAGGCAGGCATTGCGGCGGGTCGGCATGACCATCTCCGACATCGACCTGGTCGAGATCAACGAGGCGTTCGCGGCGCAGGTGATTCCCGCCTACCGCGAGCTCGGCATCGACATCGACCGGCTCAACGTGCACGGCGGCGCCATCGCGCTGGGCCACCCGTTCGGCATGACCGGCGCCCGGATCACCGCCACCCTCCTCAACGGCCTGGTCACCAGGGACGAGACCGTCGGCCTGGAAACCATGTGCATTGGCGGCGGCCAGGGCATGGCAATGATCGTCGAGCGACTCAACTAGTCAGGCGCGCAGGGACTCGCGTCCGCGCCGCCGCGCGAACTGGGGGGCAGGCTGTAGTAGTTCTCGTAGATCCGCTCGGCTTGAGCCCGGGCGGTGTCCCAGTCCCAGGTGCGGGGGTGGTACCGGGCGGGGCTCAGGGACTGGACGTAGGGGGATGGGTCTGGTTGCAGGCTCTCCAGGACGTGCTCGGCGAGGCCGGCTGACCCTGAGACGCCGTGGGCGTTGCAGGCCGCGGCCATCACGAAGCCGCGCAGGGCGGGCACCGGCCCGACGATGAAGCGGCCNNCCGATGGTCACCTCGCGCGGGTCCAGGCTCAGCCCGTCCGGCTCCCAGCCTCCGCACAAGATTCCGTCGCCCTCGGCCCGGGCGTACAGGCGGACGTCGGGGATGCGCAGAACCGGCAGGCCAGCGTGCCAGCCCGCGACGGCCTGGGTGACGAAGTACTCGTGACGCACGGGCACGACCGGCAGGTGCAGGCCGGCCAGCCGGGCCACGGCGCCGGCCCACGGCCCGGCCGCGTTGATCACCATGTCGGTCGCGACACAGCGCCCGCCGGCCACGACGCCGCTGACGCTCCCGCCGGTGATCCGCAGTCCGGTAACGGTCGTGTGCGTGGCGAAGGTGACTCCTCGGGCGCGGGCGGCGCCAGCGTAGGCCATGACCAGGCTATTGGGCTGGAGGTAGCCGTCAGTAGGGCACCACAGCGCCGCCGCCACCCCGGTGGTGTCCAGCATCGGGCACAGCTCCGCCAGCCGGGCGGCGGTGAGGAACTCGACCTCAAGCCCAGCTGACCGCGCCACCTCGGCCAGCACCTGGAACTCGGCGGCGCGCCGGGCGGTCAGCGCTATCCGCACGCTTCCTGTCTGACGCCAGTCCGCGGTGAAGCCGGTCCTCTGTTCGATCTGCGAGTACTCCGCTACCGAAGCCATCGCGAGCCTGCACCGCTCTTTGCTGGCCCGGACCTGCCCCACCAATCCGGCCGCCTGCCCCGAGGTCGCGCCGGCGAGCTCACCCTGCTCCAGGACCTGGATATCCCGGTAGCCCGCCCGGGCCAGGACATACGCCACGGCGCAGCCGACCGCCCCGCCACCGATAATCGTGACCTCAGCGTCTCTGACCTCGGCCACCGCAGCCTCCCTCGTCACCGCGTCCTCCATCAGGCCGGTTTCTTATACAGTCCGAACGACCGCCCTCGGACCCGCACCTCCGGCGGAAACGCCGCATTCTCACCTCCGCCGAACCCACTGTCATCCCGCGAGCAAGAACGTCGCAAGCCCTCAACGCGGACCGGGATGCCCGCGAGCGGGAAAGGGCTGACCCGGTGACGACGCTTGGCCGGCCTGTTACCGAGGTAGCGCAACCGCGGTGCCCCGCTGGGCGTCCAAGCGGCATGCGGCTACCTCTGCGGTGCGCGCCGGGCAAGGCGCTCCTGCTCGCCGCCTGGGCGGCCGTGGCGGTGGCGGGCTGCGCCGCTACGCACACCACGACGGGGCCGGTGACGGCGGCGTCGCGGACAGCGGCCTCGCCCACGCCGCGGGAGCGTGCCATCGCCGAGGCGGCGGCCATTCTGAGGACGTTTGTCGTGCCCCCGGGCGGGCAGCGGTTGCCGAAGGCGCCGGATGCCCTCAAGTTCCCGTCCTCCACCCTCGTCTCCACCACGCTGGTGGACGACGTCTCCTTCTGGCGGGCGCCCGGCGCGCCGCAGGCGGTACTGGCCTGGGAGCAGGCGCACCTGCCCCGCCGCTTCACGCCCGAGGACGCCGATTTCGGGCCGCCGTCATGGGACCGCACGTTCTCGCTATCTCCGGTTCCCGGCGTGCTGAACGCCCGGGACCTGGTGGTCGAGGTGACCGCTGCGGGCAACGGGCAGACCGCGATCCGGGTGGACGCCCAGGTGAGCTGGCAGCCCTCCCGGCCGGCCTCCGAACGGGTGCCGTCCGCCGCCCGCGTAGTCACCATCACCCAGCTGCCCAGCCTGGACCCCCACCGCAGCCGTGCGCCCGCGCCGGTCACGATCACCGGCCTGGCTGCCGTCCGACGGCTCGCGGCACTCGTCGACAGCCTCCAGCTGTCTACGATCGGACCGAACGCCCCCTGCCCGCTGACCCTCAACGGCGGGATCCAGCTGACGTTCCTGGCCAGGGCCGGCGGTCCGCTGCTCGCCGTCGCGCAAGGCCCGGCCGCCTGCGGCACCGTGCAGTTCAACGTGGGCGGCAAACCGCAGCCCGCGCTGCAGCTCACCGACTCGTTCATCCCGCAGATCCTCAAAGTCGCCGACCTGAACTGGAAGGTCCCCTAGAGACGCCCGGCGAGGTAGGCGGCGACGATGTGGGTTACTGGCCGACGCGGCCGTCGATCCGCTCCCGGAGCAGATCGGCGTGGCCGAGGTGGCGGGCGTATTCCTCGACCATGTGGAGTATCACCTCGCGCAGCGCGACGGTCGTGCCGTCTTGCATAGGGCTGCGGACGGCGAGGTCGGGCAAGCCGGCCACGAACTGCTCCGCGAAGGCGACCTCCTCGTGCCAGGCGCGCCAGGCGTCGGCCACCACCGCCGGATCTGCTACCGCGCCCGCCCACTCAGCGTCCTCGACGTCGTCGGACCAGTACAGCGGCGGCGCGTCGGCCTGAGCGATCACCCGCCGGAACCAGTTGCGCTCCACGTCGGCCATGTGGCGGATCAGGCCGAGCAGGGACATGGTGGAGGGCGGCACCGAGCGCCGGGCCAGCTGCTCCGGATCGAGGTCGGCGCACTTCATTTCCAGCGCCAGCCGGTAGGCGCGCAGGTAGTCCAATAGCGTGGCCCGCTCGCCTTCCAGTTCCGCGCCTGCCACGAACCTCGGATCCTGCGCCGGGTCCATCCAAATGTCGGACTTCGGGCCAGCCGCGCTCCAGCGTTCGGGTACCGCCCCCCCGGTGCTCTGCTCTGTCACGGCAACCAGCCTGTCCGACCCGCTGCTCAGCGCGCAAGCACTCCGCGCCCGGGTCCCTGACTATACGTCGGGGCCATTACACCGGCGTTGCCATCCGCGACCTGTCCCGCTCGGGCCGCCCGGCCGGACCTGCCGTTCCCTGGCGCGCTGCACGGCCGAGGACCGGTCGCGAACCTGGAGCTTGGCGTAGATGCTCCGGGCCGGCTCTGCTGAGCAGCATGGAAAGCCGCGGGGATCCGGCGGATCCCCGCGGCTGATCAGTGGCCGGGACAGCTGCTATGGCCGGGCGAGCATGCCGTCGGTGTTGCCGGTTGAGTCGGTGTAGAAGCCGACCAGGTCGCCGTGGTCGTTGACGCCGTTGATGGTGGTGGAGCCGATGCCGTGCGGGTCATCGACGGTGCTGAAGCCGTGCCCCGGGGTCCAGGTGAAGCCGTGGGTCTGGGCATTGTTGCCGGTGCCGTCGGTGTAGGCGCCGACGACCTCATCGCTGTCGTTCACGCCGAACGCCTGGGTCATTGAGGCCCCGTGGACGGCAAGGGTGATGAACTGGCCGTCGGCCAGCCGTAGGAACGCGTCCACCTGCGAGGAGGTCTGGTTGTAGAAGCCGGCCACGTCGCCGTGGTTGTTGATCGCCGTGGCGGTCAGGCTCGGGCTCCGCAGCGAGGTGCCGTTGGTGAAGCCGGGCGGAAGGACGCGGGCGAACTGGTGGGTGCCGATGTTGTACTCGTAGCCGCGGTTGCTGCCCTGACCGTTGGTGTAGAAGCCCACCGCGATGCCGTGGTCGTTGACACCGAGCAGCTGGTCAACCTGCGGGCTCGCGTTGTCGCCGGTCGGGAAGTTCACGTTGTAGTAGTGACCGTTGTCCGCGTAGAAGCCGAAGTTGTTGTTGCTCATGCTCGAGGTGTTCATCGTGGACCAGAACCCGACGGTGACACCCTCGTCGTTCAGCCCGGTGACCTGGGTCTGCGCCGAGCCTGGGAAGTTCTCGTTCTGGTAGGTGCTCGGCGCCCGGAGCTCATAGCCCTTGTTCGGGTGGCCCTGTGCACCGGACCCGAAGTAGCCGGCAATCACGTCATCGTCGTTGATGCCGAGCAGCTGGTTGAAGGTCAGGTCAGCGCCGTTGTTCAAGGTCTGGAAGTGGTAGCTCACGCCCGTGCTGGCGTCAGCATTGCTGGCAGTGCTGGCGCTGGCCGGGCCGGCGACGGCGAAGGCAGCGGTGGTGGCGAGCGCGCCGGCGGCGGCGATCGTGATGCTCAAGCGGCGGAGTGACGCGTACATTGGGGTTCCCCTCGGTTAGCCGGTGGCGGCCGATCCCCGTTCTGACCGGCCATGTCTATGAGGTTAGAAATCGGCCCGTGCGAGTCCGCTGCATCATGGCTGCATGCCAAAAGGCCAGGTGAACGGCCCCAGGCGGCAGAAAACCGGCAATGTCTTGGCAGGTGCCGCGCGCCCAAGCCCGGACCGGACGCGCCGGAAACGAGCCGGTGTGGACTCACCCGCTTCGGCAGCGGCACAATGGAGCCGTGGGAGCGGACCGGCCATGACCGGGCTGTTGCGCGAGTCGAGGGTCCGGGCCGGGCTGACGCAGCACGAGCTCGCCGAACGAGCCAGGGTGAGCGTGCGCACGGTCCGGGCTCTGGAGAACGGCGCGGTGGCCCGCCCCCAGGCAGCCTCGCTGCGGCGCCTGGCCGCGGCGCTCGATGTCGATCTGGCCGCACTGCTGCCAGGCTCTGCGGCCGACGCCGGACCCGTGGACCCGCTTTTGCGCATCGACGTGCTTGGCGCGCCGGTCGTCCGGCGGGGGGGCGCCGCGATCACAGTGGCGTCGCCGATGCTGCGCAGGCTGCTGTGCCTGCTCGCCATGCAGCCGGGGCACGAAGTGGGCTTCGAGGAGATCATCGACACCCTCTGGGAGGGGCAGCCGCCGCGCACCTGCCGTCAGCTAGTGCATACGTACGTGGCCGGACTGCGAAGGCTGCTGGATGACGGGACGCGAGATTCCGTGCTGCCGCGGACGGCCCAGGGATACCGGCTGGTGCTGGATGCCGGCCAGTCGGATGCCGCCGAATTCGGCGAGCTTGTCACCCGGGCCGGACGCGCCGTCGCCGACGGCGCCGCGCTGTCCGCGTGGCAGCTCTACGTCGAGGCCGTGAACTGCTGGCGCGGACCCCTGCTGGCAGGAGCGGGCGCGTGGGTGCAGGTTCATCCCGCTGCCATTGCGCTCACCGGCCGGCGTACGGCGGCCGTGCTGGCCTGGGCCGAACTGGGGCTGAGCCTGGGCAAGTACAGCCCGCTGGTTCCCGCGCTCCGCACGCTTGCCGTCGAGCAGCCGCTGCACGAGGGGGTTGCCGCGCGGCTGATGCTCGCCCTGGCCGGAGCCGGAGAGCAGGCCGAGGCGCTGGCCGTGTACACCGATCTGCGGGACCGGCTGAGCGGCGAGCTCGGGGTAGATCCCGGGCCCGAGATCAGCTCGGCGCATCTTCGAGTGCTTCGCGGACAGCTGCCAGGCGCCGGGCTCACCGCCGGGGCCAGCCCGCAGGTTTCCGAACCCCCGGCTCAGCTGCCCATGGACTGCGCTGGCTTTACCGGCCGCGCCGGTGAACTGCAGACCCTGGACCGTATCCTCGCGACGGAGGGGGCGGCGAAGGCCGCGCCTGTCGCGGTGGTTACCGGGATGGGCGGGGTCGGCAAAACGGCGCTTGCGGTCCGGTGGGCATGGCGGCACCGCAGCCGCTATCCCGACGGTCAGCTGTACGCCGACCTGCACGGACACGCGATTACCGGACCAGCGAGGCCGCTGGGAGTGCTGACCGGGTTCCTCGCCGCGCTGGGCGAGCCGGCGGAGCGGATCCCCGAGGATGAGGGCCAGGCGGCGGCGCTGCTGCGCACTCGACTGGAGGGCAAGCGGATCCTGCTGTTCCTCGACAACGCGCTCGACGCGCAGCAAGTGCGCCCGCTGCTGCCCGCCGCACCGGGCTGCGCCGCGATCGTGACCACGCGCGACCGGATGACGGGCCTCATAGCAAGGGATGGCGCGGTCGCGGTCGTGGTGCGCCCGCTGCCGGACGCCGAGGCCGCCGCGCTGCTGGTCGCCTCGATGGGCGAGCGCGGCGACGGGGAACCGCCCGCGGTGGTCGCCGAACTGGCCGGGCTGTGCGCGCACCTGCCGCTGGCGTTGCGCATCGCCGCCGCCAATCTCGCCGCCCGGCCCAGCTACCGCCTCGCCGACTACGTCGCCGCGCTGGCCTCTGGGGACAGGCTGGCTGGGCTGGCGGTGCCCGAAGATGAGCAGGCCGCGGTGCGCTCGGCGTTCGAGCTGTCCTGCGACACGCTCAAGCCCGAGCTGCGAAGGATGTTCCGGCTGGCCGGCCTGGCGCCTGGACCCGACCTCACCGCGCCTGCCGTGGCCGCGCTGGCCGGAATCGAGGCCAGTGCGGCCCAGTCGCTCCTTGACCGGCTCGTGGCGCGTAACCTCGTCGACGAATACGCCCACAGCCGTTACCGGCTGCATGATCTGCTGCGGCTGTACGCGGCCGAACTGGCCGGGGCAGAGGAGAGCGCTGCCGACCGGGACGCCGCGATCGACCGCCTGGCGGCCCACGCCCTCGCCGCGGTGCGGTCAGCCTCCGAGCTGCTGTACCCGCACTTGCTGCACCTCCCCGATAGCGGCGGGGAAGACCGCGCCGACGGCGGGGCCGAGCCGGCCTGGGGCGCATCCGGGTTCGCCGCCGCCGACGCCGCCCTGGCCTGGCTGAACGCCGAGCGCGCAAACCTTGTCGCGCTTGTCGTCCTGCTCGCCCGCCAGGGCCGGGCAGAGGTGGCCCTGCGCCTGTCCGATCGCCTGGCCGGGTATTTCTATATGTCCTCGAACTCCGTGGACTGGCTGGTCGCCGCGACCGCGGCCAGGCAGGCGGTATCCGGCGACGACCCGATCGCCGTGGCGTGCGCCGAGCTGCACCTCGGGATGCTGCGCTTCATGCAGTCCCGGTACGAGGACTCCGCCGGGCATTACGCCGCTTGCACGGATCAAGCCCGGCGCGCAGGCTGGGTCGCGGGCGAGGCGGTCGCGCTGAACAACCGGGCCAGCGCCTACTGGCACCTGGGGCAGGCGGCGGAGACGATCGAACTGCTCACCGAGGCACTCGACGCGCACCGGCGCACCGGCCGCCGGGCCGGGGAAGCCGTCACCATCGCCAACATCGCAGCCGCTCGCCTCCAGCTCGCGCGTTCCGCGGACGCGGTCACGCAGGCGACGGCCATCAGCGAGCAACGGCATGAAGCCCTGCGCCTGCTCGGTCAGGCCCGCGACATTCATCAGGCGCTGCATGACCGGCGGAACGAGGCCGAGACGTGCCGGCGCATCGCCGAGGCCTACCGGGATCTAGGCGATCTTCAGCAGGCGGCCGCTCACGCCCGGCAGGCGATCACGCTAGCCCGCGAGGTAGCGGTCCAGCGCTTCGAGATATCAGCCCGCAGCACCCTGGCCACGGTCCTGGTGCGGCTCGGCGAACCCGAGCAGAGCCTCGCGGAGCACACACTGGCGCGGGATCTGGCCGCGAAGGCCGCTGATCCGGCCCAGCAGGCCGAGGTCCTGATGGATCTCGCGGAGAGCATGGCCTGGCTGGGCCGGCTGGAAGAGGCGCTGATCATAGCCCAGGACGTGTCAGCCGCAGCGGACCACTTCCGCATACCTCTCCTGCAACGCCGGGCAGAACAGGCAATCGCCGCCGCGTCGGCAACTCGGACAAATAGGGCACTCGGGTTCAAGGCTTAGACGTACTCGTCATGGCGGCGGATCCAGGTCTGGAACGCATCGCCCTCGCCGCGCCCCCTCGGCGCTCGGTCAAGGACCGGATAGTAGCCCATCAGGAACTCGACCCCGCGCGCCGCGGCCGCATAGGTCTGGTAGACGGCGCCGCCCTGGAGCGTGAAGGCGCTCATCGCCGGTGATTCGGAGAGGTATCCGGGGACATCGGTCCCGGTCGCGGCCGCGTTCTGACCTACGATCGGCGGCAGCCCGCCCTCGTCGAGGCCCCATGAACGCACCTGCTCCTCGGTGCAGGAGGCGCCGAAGTCGAAGTTGAAGTCGGTGTTCGCCGACGAGACCCAGGGAAGCCGCCAGCCCATCCGTTGCTTGTACGCCTGAAGATTCGCCAGCGGAGCCTGCGAAACGAGCAGCAGGGTCACGTCGCGGGCATGAAGATGCGGCAGGAGCCCGTCGAGGCCATCGGCGATCGACGAGTTGACCGGGCACCCCGCCTCGTAGCTCGGTCCGAACATGAAGTGGTAGAACACCAGCTGCGAGCGGCCGTCGAAGAGCTCGGCCAGGGTCCGCGTCCCGTCGTCGGTGTCGAACCGGTACTCCTTCTCGATCGTGACCCAGGGCAGCTCGCGCCGCTGGCGCGCCAGCTCGTCCGCCCTCCTGGTGTGCTCCTTCTCGCGCTGCAGCAGCTCGTCCCGAGCGGCCTGCCACTCCTGCTGGGTGACCACCTTATGATCCGTCATCGCCTCTGGCTCCTTTCCCGATGTGCTTGCTTTCCGATGTGCTTGCTTTCCGGATGTGCTTGCTTTCCGGGTGTGCTTAAGCCGCGGTGGGCTCTGCCGCGACGAACGCCGCGTTCTCACGCTCGAGCGCCTTGACCGCCCCGCCGCGCCAGCTCTCGGCCAGGGACTGTGACGCCGGGTCGGGGAAGATGTCCTCTTCCCCGTTCTCTACTCCGTCGAAGATGGCTCGCGCGACCGACTCGGGGGAGGCCTTCGGTATGTCGAAGCCCCGGGTCATGTCCGTATCGGTGGGGCCGGTCAGGACGGCGTGAACCCGCACGCCCCGCCCGGCCAGCAGGGCGCGCAGCGACTGGGTCAGGTTGAACGCGGCCGCCTTCGAGATCGCGTAGGCCGGAGTGAGCGGCAGGGGAGCGACGGCCATCGTCGACACGTTGTTGACTATCGCTCCGCGGGAACGAGTTAGCAACGGCAGGAAGGCCTGGATGACGCGATACGGGCCGAAGAAGTTGACAGCCAGGTGCTGATCGAGCACGGCGCGATCGCTCAGGTCATCAAAAAGCGCGATTCCGGCGTTGTTGATGAGGACATCGAGAGATTCGATGCTCTGCGCCGCGGCCTGAGTCTGCGCCGCGTCGGTCACGTCCAGCCTTAGCGGCGTGACGCGCCCGTCCGGGTGGGCTAGGGTCTGGCGCGTCCCGGCATACACCCGCGCCGCGCCTCTGGATAGCGCTTCGGCGACGAGCGCCTGCCCGATGCCGCGGTTGGCCCCGGTCACCAGGACGGTCTGGCCGGCGATGGTCATGATTGTTCCTCCAGCTCTGCGATGCTCTTGCGGTTTCCGCGCCGCTTGTTCAGCGGCCCGCAGATATAGACCAGCCGGATCCGAGCGAATCGCCGCGGACAGGCTCATGACTTTCGGGGCTTCTGCTGGCCGGAGGATCGCCTAGAGCACCGACAAGTAGCCGGGTCCGCCACCGGCCGATTTAAAGCCGCGGCGCATCCCCTAATGTCCGGTTTACCGCATCTCACTGGCAGATTTTGGTGGTGGATTCGGGCTTGACGGTCGATTGGGTGTACCGGGGAGAACCGAGACGGAAAACGCTGTTCGGACAGTGTGTGTCTGGTGTGCGGCTAATGCGCGGTGGTCTAGGCCGTAGGGTCCAGGGTCCCGCTCGCTTTTCCGCGCGCCTGCGGGGGCGTGGCGTAGGCGGCGTATGCGGTGGTCGGGCCGGGCCGTAACGTTTCCGGAACGGTTTGGCCGTACCGTGGCGTTCTGTGGGTGGGACGCAGCCCGTGGGCGGCCGGGCACCGGTGACCGCGGGCCCGGCTGGGCGCGGTTCCCGGATGACGGCGCCTGGGGTGGCCGCGTGGTCGCTGGGTGTGCTGATTGTCCTGTTCTTCGCTGCGCTGGTGCTGCTGGCTTTCGCGGCCCGGGAGGCGGAATCCGACATCGCGATCTTCGGCTTCGCGCCGGTGCTGGCACCCGTCGGGTTCGTCGTGGCGCGGCGCCAGCCCGGTAATCCGCTGGGCTGGATGTTTCTCGCGCTGGCCGCGCTATCAGTCCTTGGCNNTTCCCGTTGGTGATCTTGCTCTTCCCGGACGGTCGGCTGCCCTCGCGCCGGTGGCGGCCGGTGCTGTGGGGCTACCTGGCGGTCGCCGCGTGCTGGCCGGTGAGCGTCTACGCGGTGGCGATCAGCACGGTCGCCGCGGGCGATATTCAGATCATTCCCGGCGGTGACCTGCGGGCCGTGGATTACCCGGCGGGCAGCTCGGCCTGGCTGGGCTCGGTCGAGGCGGTCATCTTGCCGGTGCTGGCGGTGTTCTGGCTGGTGTTCGTCGCCCGCCAGGTGCTGTCCTGGCGCCGCGCGGACGGCGAGCGCCGGCAGCAGCTGAAGTGGCTGATGAGCGGTGCGGCCGTGTGCATGGCCGCGACGGCGTTCGTCGCCGTCGCGGGGACCCTTGCCGCTTCGGCGTCACCCGCCTTCCAGGCGGTACTCAACGTCGTAGTCGTCGGCATCGGCGCGCTGCCGGTGTCCATCGGGGTGGCGATCCTGAAGTACCGGCTGTATGACATCGACCGGATCATCTCCCGGACCCTGGCCTACGCGATCGTGACCGGGCTGCTGGTCGGGGTGTACGCGGGTCTGGTGCTGCTGGCCACCCAGGTGCTGGGACACCACCACAGTTCGGTGGCGGTGGCCGCGGCCACGCTAGCCGCCGCGGCGCTGTTCAACCCGGTGCGGCGGCGGGTGCAGCTGGCGGTGGACCGGCGGTTCAACCGGGCCCGGTACGACGCCGACCGGACCGTCGCCCTGTTCGCGGCCCGGCTGAAGGACGCGGTGGACCTGGACTCGGTCCGGGACGACCTGGCCGGGGTCGTGCAGAAGGCTCTGGAGCCCGCCCACATCTCGGTGTGGATGAACGAACGCGGGTGAAACCCGCTTAGCAGCAAGCAGCTCGGGCCGCGCTGGCCTAGGGCCAGTTGGAGATCAGGCCCACCACGGCAGGCCGCTCCCGACAGCTATTGCCGGGCTCTCAGAGCTGCACCGTCGCCTCGATGGCGAGCCGGCGCGCGGGGCGGGCTGTTTCAGAGTTGGAACGTGGCCCTGGGGACCATCAAATCTGCACAGTGTCGGCACAGGTACGCGACCCTCGCGCGGCAGTTTTCGTGCCTTACCTGGGATTTTGTACGGTCTGCTGGGATACCGGGCAATAGCGTTGTGGTCGTAGCCGGGATTTTGCGGTGTCTGCTGGCCGCCGCATGGAGCCTGCAGGGGAACGCGACACGTGTGCCCCGGCCCCCGTCTGCCAAGTTCGGCTGACCTAGGACCTGGCAGTGCTGCCGTAGTGCAGCAGTGCGCCGCCGGACGGCGGGGTGGTCGGCGCGGTGCTGGTGCAGGTGTAGGAGTTCGTGTCGATCAGCGCGAGCGCGGTGTCCTGGCCGTGGGCCAGCTGGAAGGTACCAACGCTGAGTTCGGCCGCCGCGGGCATGGCTGACGGGTCGATGGTGACGGCCGGGTTCTGTACATGCTGCTGACCGCTGTCGCCATGGAAGGTGGGTGAGAACGTCACGACCTGCGGGAAACCCTCGGGGGTGGGGTCAGTGGAGCAGAAGCTGCCGGTGGTGACCTTCGCCGGGATACCGTACTGGGCCAGGTCGTTCTGCAGCGTGATGGGGTCGAACAGCACCTGCGGGTTGATGGTCAGCGTGTCGGTGCCGTTGGCGTTGCGGGTGAGGGTAAAGGCGGCGGTGCGGATCGTGCCGGTGCCGCGAGCCGGGGCTGAGCCGAGCGCGCCGGACAGGCCTAGGCCGAGTACCACTGATCCGGCTGCCGCTACGGCGGTGACGCCTGCGGCGAGCCTCCGGTGGCCGCTGGCGCGGATGACGCGACTGCGGCTGAAGATCTGATCGGCCGGGACGTTCATGTGCACCCCGTGGACGGACTGCCGCACGGCGGTGATCAGTTCTTGGTCGTTCAT
>PLIQ01000356.1 GCA_003140115.1 Actinomycetota bacterium
GAACCGGGCAGCAGCGGCCGGACCTGTTCGCTGTCGGCCGCGTCATCCAGCAGGAGCAGCAGCTGCTTGCCCACCACCCGGTCCCGCCACAGCGCCATCCGCGCCTCCAGCCCGGACGGGATCTGCCCGGGCGGCAGCCCGGCGGTCAGCAGCAGGCTGGCCAGCGCGTCGGCCGGGTCGACCGGCCGCTGCCCGGGGGTGTGCCCGTGCAGCGGCAAGAAGATCTGCCCGTCCGGGAACCGCGGCGCGAGCCGGTGGGCGGCGTGGACCGCTAGCGCGGTCTTGCCGATGCCAGCCATCCCGCCGATCGCGTGGATACTGACCACCCCCGGATGNNCCGATGACAGCGCGCCCGCGGGCGACCGCCTCAAACGATGACCGTGCGGTCCCGGTCAGGTTCAACGCATCGGCCAGCAGCCGGGCCGTGTCCTTCCGGGCGGTCAGCGCCACCCCGCGCTCCAGATCGCTGACCGTCCGTACTCCCACGCCGGCCGTTTCCGCCAGCTCTTCCTGGGACAGGCCAGCCTCGGTCCGCAACTGCCGCAACAGCCCGGCGAACGCCACCACCGGCGGGTCGACCGCGACCACCCCCTCGCGTCACCATCCACGGCATAGCCATTGCCGATGCAACCAGCCGGCCAGTGAAAAGCCCTGCACAAATGGTAACTATCGCCTCCGGCCGCCGCCACCTCGAGCCTCACCTGGGCCTTTCTGGCGGATCGGCGCCGGAACCGTGGGTTATCCCGTGGGTTTCCTGCATGGCGACCGCCTCATACACGGCCGTACGTTGCCGGTACGCCTACGCGAAGGGGAGAAAACCATGGCGACCCAGACTCAGCCCAGCATCTCCGGCGGCTCCGCCGGCTCCGGCGGCGGCAAGGCGTGGCGGGGACTGCCCGTTCATGAAAATGTCCGCCGAGCGGCCATCGGGAGTGGCGCGGTCCTCACTGCAATTGCGAAACGGAAAGGGAATTCATGAAAAGGATCATAACGAGCATCGCAGTGCTGCTGCTGCTGAGTCTCGCGGTCCCGGCGGCAGCATCCGCACAGGCCGTGCCCGCGGGGCCTGCCGCCCAAACGCACGACGCATCGATATTCCAGTCCCAGTATGTCCGCTACTGCGGCCGCGCGATCAAAGACGCGATACGAGACGCTGCTGTCCAGTACGTGCTCAAGAAAGTCGCCCATATGCCTAATGCGGCCAAGATCTACGATGTGATCACTACCGGTTCAGATACGGTTGAACTGGAATACGAGCTAGCCAATGGGCAGACCGGAAATGCCCTCTTCAGTGCGAGCAGGGTGTTCTACGACGTTCTGAGTCAGCTATCAGACACAAGCCCATTCTGGGCGGCGGTCGGCGCGGTCGGCACACCCGCCACCTCCTGCCTGCAGGCGGCGGTCGTCTGGGACGTGCAGACGGGGCTCAAGATCGGGGCACAGCTGCGAAGAGACGTAGACAAGTTCCTGTCATGGTTGCTGCCGGCGGTCCCGGCCAGCCTTGCCCTCCGCGCGAGTTCAGGCAACGGAACCGCGGTGCTGATCAGCTGGCACGAGAACAAGACGACGCTCCTGGATTATCTCTTTAACCCCGGCTTCCAGGTCGGTAACGGGAGGCAGATCCGCAACGCGTCCGGTGGCTGGGGTGCGAATAACTACACCTGGACCGGGCTGACGCCCGGCAGGTTCGTCTGTTTCACGGTCCGGGCAACCAATGTCTTCGGTGACTCCGCTTGGGCTTCGCATCTGTGCGCTTATACATCGGCCCCGGCGCCACAGGTGCCGGTAATAACCACTGCGGGAACATACACCCAAGGCGCACTTGTCTATTTCGATATCGACTACGCCGATCCAGGCCATGACGCTGAAGGCTACGGCTTCGTCGGCGTAAACGGATCTAGCTGGGCCGAGGAAAACCATCCATTCTCCAGCCCCTCTTATGGCATCGTCGGGCCAGACAGCATCTCTTATCCGTTCAACGAGGAATGCGGGACAGCCCAGCAGTATGACAGCTACGTCGAAGCCTGGATCTACGACACAGCCGGACAGCGCAGCACGCCCGTGGTCATCCACCTAGTCTGCGCAGGATCGGGCGGTTCAGCAGGATGACACCGCCGGTGCCGTTAACCAGCCTATTCACGCTCACGCACCCGCCGCGGCCAGGGAGGGCCGCGGCGGCGGGGCGGCCGGCCGGCTATCGGTGCGGCAGCCTCGGTCGGTGCCGCTGCGGATGCGAGTGCTCAGCTGAAGGCGGGGATGCCGGTGATGGCCCGGCCCATGATCAGGATGTGCATCTCGTCGGTGCCTTCGTAGGTGCGGACGCCCTCGAGGTTGTTCGCGTGCCGCATCGGCGAGTACTCCAGCGCGACACCGTTGCCGCCGAGGATGGTCCGGGCCTGGCGGGCGATGGCGATCGCGGTCCGGACGTTGTTGAGCTTGCCGAACGAGATCTGCTCCGGGATCAGGGTCCCGGCGTCCTTCATCCGGCCGGTGTGCAGCGCGACGAGCAGGCCCTTCTGGATCTCCAGCACCATGTCGACCAGCTTTTCCTGGGTGAGCTGGAACGCCGCGATCGGCTTGCCGAACTGCCGGCGNNGCCTCGTAGGAGTCGCGCGCGGCGCCCATGGCGCCCCAGATGATCCCGTAGCGGGCCTCGTTCAAGCAGGCGAACGGGCCGCGCAGGCCCGCGGCCCCGGGCAGGATCGCGTCGGCGGGTACCCGCACGTCCGTGAGCGCGATGTCACACTGGATCGAGGCGCGCATCGCCAGCTTGGGCTCGATCGGGGTGGCGGTGAACCCGGCGGTGCCGGCCGGGACGAGGAAGCCGCGGATGCCGTC
>PLIQ01000206.1:0-1007 GCA_003140115.1 Actinomycetota bacterium
CTGGCGTCGGCGGCCTCGAAGGTGTAGCCGCGGGCCTCCATCTCCTTGACCCGGTCGGTGACCTTGGCGATCACGGCCTGGTCGCCGGACAGGTCGTAGCCGAGCTCGCGGCCCTTGAGCTCGACCGAGGCGCGGCCGGCCATGTCCGAGACCAGCATCCGCATGTCGTTGCCGACCAGGGCGGGGTCGATGTGCTGGTAGAGCATGGGGTCGACCTTGATCGCGGAGGCGTGCAGCCCGGCCTTGTGGGCGAAGGCGCTCAGTCCGACGTAGGGCTGGTGGGTGTCCGGCGCGACGTTGGTGACCTCGCTGATCGCGTGCGCGATCCTGGCCATTTCCTGTATTCCTTGCTCCGGCAGGACTTGGCGGCCCTTCTTGAGCTGCAGGCCGGCCACCACGCTGAACAGGTTGGCGTTGCCGGCCCGCTCGCCGTAGCCGTTCGCGGTGCCCTGGACGTGGGTGACGCCCGCGTCGACCGCGACCAGGGTGTTGGCCACGCCGCACGCGGTGTCGTCGTGGCAGTGGATGCCCAGGCGGGCTTGAGTTTCTTGTCTTACGTTGCTTACCGTGTCGGCGAGCTCGGCCGGGAGCATGCCGCCGTTGGTGTCGCACAGCGCGATGACGTCCGCGCCGGCTGCTGCTGCCGTGCGTATTACTTCGAGCGCGTAGGCCGGGTTGGACTTGTAGCCGTCGAAGAAGTGCTCGGCGTCCAGGAATACTCGCTGGCCGTTGCTTTTCAGGTGCGTGATTGTGTCTTTGATCATCTCGAGGTTCTCGTCCAGGGTGGTTTTCAGGGCGAGTAGGACGTGCCGGTCGTGACTCTTAGCGACGAGGGTCACGACCGGCGCGCCCGATTCGCGCAGCGCGGCGACCTGAGGGTCATCGGGTGCCTTGGCGCCGGGCCGGCGGGTCGCGCCGAACGCGGCGAGCTGCGCGTGCTTGAGGTCCAGTTCGGTGGCGGCGCGGCGGAAGAACTCGGTGTCCTTCGGGATCGCGCCCGGCCAGCC
>PLIQ01000206.1:1035-1516 GCA_003140115.1 Actinomycetota bacterium
GCGGCAAAACAAAAGACCCCTCGCGAATACGCGAGAGGTCTGCGCGCCGACGTGCCGGGTTTTTGTTTCCCGACGCTAGGGCTGGTGCCCTAGGTGCCGACGCGCCAGCCGATAATGATGCGGCCTGACGTCATGGCTGACAGTCTGCCACACTCGTTCGCACTTTGGCGCATCAGTCTCAGCATCCGAGACGACGCGGGTGATTTCGCTGGCGGGTCGATGACGCGCCGTAGCTGGAAGAGCCGGCACAACGTCACATCGACCCGCATCAGGCGATCGCGACGGGCGGCGGTCCGGACTGCCGGGCGGCCGACCATCGAGGCCCCGCCGGGTGAGCCGTCCGGGTGAGCGGCCCCGGGCCGGCGCGGGTCAGACCCGCTGGCCAGACCGGGCGGCTCACCCCCGGCGCAGACACCTCACCCGTCCCGCAATTCACCAATATATTCGAAGCACTGGAGATTAACGCGGAGGATATAGCTTA
>PLIQ01000206.1:1537-6894 GCA_003140115.1 Actinomycetota bacterium
CCCCAGTGTTCGATCAGCGCGCCCTTGTCGACGCGGAAGTAGTCGCAGATGCTCACGTCGATGGTGTTGCCGGTCGGGGCGATGCCCATGAATTCGCCGCGTTGAGTTCCGGTCATCCGCGCCAGGACGAAGACCTTGTCACCTTCGGCGATCATGTCGTCGACCTCCACTCGGGCCTGGTCGAACGCCGAGTGGAACATCTCGAACAACTGCCGCACGCCAGCCTTACCCGACGCTAGGCCGGGCAACTGCTCGTGTTCGACGTAGTCGTCCGAGACGAGTTCTTCGACCGCGCTGAGGTCTCCCGCACTGATTCGCTGGAGGAACTGACGGGTCAGGGCCTTGTTGGCGTCGGACATGGATTCGCCTTCCTTCGTCGGGGCGTGTTCCTGTGACCGTAACAGCAAGATCGCTAGAAGTCTAGCAATCAGAGTCCGAGCTAAACTGCTGCGATGCCTGACATCTCGACCATCCGGGTGCCCGCCGACTTCGAGTTCGAGTTCCCGGGCGCCAGCCGGTCAGCGAGCGACGTCGCGGTGAACCTGGCCCGAGCTCAGATGGCGCTCATCGCCGAGATCGAACGACCGCCCCGCGAGGCGCACGGCCTGTCCGCCAGCGCGTTCCAGACCCTCGCCATCCTCGACGGCGCCGGCGAGCCACTCCCCGGGCACGTCATCGCCGAGCGACTGCTGGTCAGCAGCGCCAGCATGACCTCGCTGGTCGACACGCTCGAACGCCGCGGTCTGGTCGAACGGCGCCGCCACCCCACGGACCGGCGTAAGGTCCTGATTCACCTCACTCCCGAGGCGCAACGAGTCGTCGATCAGCAGTTGCCGGCCATCCACGCGGTCATCGCGGAGGCGATCAGCACCCTGGCCGAGGCCGACCGCGAGCACCTGCTCGCCGCGCTGACGACGATCCGGGCCCGGGTGAGCCTCATGGCGGGCCAGCCGCTGCCGCCCGCGAAAGCCCGGCGGAGGCGCCGCGCTGAAGGTATCGACCGGTCCGCACGATGACGGGCTGCCACGCCATCGGTGGGCGAGCCGGGTCCGGGTTAGCAGACCTTGTGGAGCCAGTTGAAGGGGTCGGGGCGGCGGCCGTACTGGATGCCGATGAGTTCCTCGCGCAGGCGGGCGGTGACGGGGCCGGTGGTGCCGTCGCCGATCAGCCACTCGGCCGCCTTGCCCCGGACCCGGCCCACCGGAGTGATCACGGCCGCGGTCCCGCAGGCGAACACCTCGGTCAGCTCACCCGAGGCGCACTGCTCGCGCCACTGGTCGATCGTGATCCGGTCCTCGACGGCCTTGACGCCTAGGTCAGGAGCCAGCCGGAGCAGCGAGTCGCGGGTGATCCCGGGCAGCAGGGTCCCGGTCAGCGGCGGCGTCGCGATGTGCGGGGTACCGTCCCCGCCCCCCTGGTCTGCGCCGCGGACGAAGAACAGGTTCATGCCGCCCATTTCCTCGACCCAGCGGTGCTCGGCGGCGTCCAGCCAGACCACCTGGTCGCAGCCCTGCTCCACGGCTTGTTGCTGGGCCACGAAGGAGGCCGCGTAGTTGCCGCCGCACTTGACCGCGCCGGTGCCGCCGGGCGCGGCCCGGGCGTACTCCTCGGACAGCCACACCGTGACCGGCTTGACCCCGCCGCTGAAGTACGACCCGGCCGGCGAGGCGATGACGCAGAACAGGTACTCGCTCGACGGGTGGTTGACGCCGAGCCCGCGCTGGGTCGCGATCAAGAACGGCCGCAGGTACAGGCTGTTCCCCTCGCCCGGGGGCACCCAGGCGCGGTCCTGGGCGACCAGCAGTTCCAGGGCCCGGACGAAGGTCTCCTCGGGCAGTTCGGGCATGGCCATCCGGCGCGCGGACCGGTTGAACCGGGCCGCGTTGGCGTCCGGCCGGAACATGGCGATCGACCCGTCGTCGTCGCGGTACGCCTTCAGGCCCTCGAAGAACTCCTGGGCGTAGTGGAACACCATGGTGGCCGGGTCGAAGGTGAACGGGCCGTAAGGCTCCAGCCGGCCGTCGTGCCAGCCGCGGTCGGCGGACCAGCGCAGGGTGATCATGTGATCGGTGAAGACCTGGCCGAACTCGGGCGCGGCCAGGATCGTCTCGCGCTCGGCGGCGGGCACCGGGCGGCTGGAGGGGCGGACCTCGAAATCAATCATCACTTGTACTTCCTCATCGCCGTGGGATCAACAGTAACCGGGGGCCTGACCCGCATGGCTCAAGCGAGCCGCGAGGTCAGCTGGCTACTCGCTCGGCGATGTCGTCGCCCACCTCGACGGTGGTGCGGGCCGCCCAAGCGCCCTGCCGCTCCAGCAGGTCGTCGGCCACGGCCTGCTCGATCCGGGCCGCCTCGGCGGTCAGGCCCAGGTGCTCGCACAGCATCCCGACGGACAAGATGGCCGCGGTCGGATCGGCCTTGCTCTGGCCGGCAATGTCCGGCGCGCTGCCGTGCACCGGCTCGAACATGCTCGGCGTGGTCCGCTCGGGGTTGATGTTGCCGCTGGCCGCGAGCCCGATGCCGCCGGCCACGGCGGCGCCCAGGTCGGTGAGGATGTCACCGAAGAGGTTGTCGGTGACGATGACGTCGNNTGCCACAGGTCGCCGGCGTAGGTCAGCACGTTGGTCTTGTGCACCAGGGTCAGCTTGCGGCGCGGCCGGGCCAGGGCCTTGGCGAAGGCGTACCTGGCCACCCGCTGGACCCCGAACGCGGTGTTCACGCTCTCCTGGCTGGCGATCTCCGCGGGGGTGCCCTTGCGCAGCACGCCGCCGGCGCCGGTGTACGGGCCCTCGGTGCCCTCGCGGACCACCACCATGTCGACCGACTCGGCGCGCGCGCCGGCCAGCGCGGAAGTGACGCCCGGGTACAGGCGCACCGGGCGCAGGTTGACGTACTGATCGAGCTCGAAGCGCAGTCGCAGCAGCAGGCCGCGTTCGAGCACCCCGCTGGGCACGCTCGGGTCGCCGACCGCGCCGAGCAGGATCGCGTCGTGGCCGCGGATCTCCTCGAGCACCGCGTCGGGCAGCGTTTCCCCGGTCCGGTGCCAGCGGCGGGCGCCGAGGTCGTAACTGGTCTCGTCGATGGTGACCTCGGGCGCCGCGGCACGCAGCACCTTGAGCGCCTCGGCGACCACCTCGGGGCCGATGCCGTCTCCACCGATGACGGCGAGCCTGATCGTTCGTGAACCCATGCCAGAACCTTACTGGCGGGTCGGGCCTGCCGGGGGCGTACTAGCCGCGCCTACCGCGTCGGTCGCGTCGCCGCCGTTGTCGCGCCGGTCCAGCGCGATCTGCACCGCCTTGATGGCACCCGGGAGGGTGTCGGGGGACGCGCCGGTCTCGGGGTGCCGTCCTTCCGGGCTAGCACTGTCCCAGGGATACATGTCGTACACGAGCGGACTCCTGATCGGGACACCAGAGCGGGACTTACGGCCAGCACCTCACCCGCAGCGGGTGGCCGGCCTGCCCTGGATCAGGTCGCTACAGGTTCCCGCTGCGGCTGGTTACAAGTACGAGGCGCCGCATAGTGCCTGCTACGTTACCCGACTTCCGCTCGCCACGGACGGCCCGCAAGACGTCTGTCTCAGCATGCGAGACAGTATTTTTAGGTCCTAGTTCATTCGCCAGGATGGCATTTTCACGTCCTAGTTCATCCAGCGGCGGTGTTCATCCAACGGCGGTGCCGCGGGCGGGCCGCCCGGCGCCAGACGTGGCGAGCTTCGGCCTGGCGGCGTTCGGCGTACTGGTGCTCGCGCTCCTGCAGCAGGCCGTAGGTGAACGCGTTCTCGCCGGCCAGGTGCGCGCCGATGCCCAGGTCCCGGGCGGCCTGGCGGGCCAGCACCGCGTCATGCTGGTCGCCGAGCACCGACTGGACCTTCTTCATCTGCCGGGCGAACCGGCGGGCCTGCTTGCCGGGCTCCGCCAGGCCGGCCGCCTCGGCGGCGTAGCGGGCGCGGCGGGCCGACTTGCGGACCTGGTGCAGGGCGGCGTCCCTGGCCGGGCCGGCCGGGGTGTGCCTGGCGCGGCGCATGCGCCGCTTGGCCTGCCCGAAGGCGTGCCGGACGGCGGCTGGGAGGACGTCCCGGGCCGGGGCTCCGGCCAGCGGGCCGCGGGCTGGCCCGGCCGTGACCCGGTCCAGTTCGGCCAGCAGCCGGGTGTAGCGGGGGGAGTCGAGCGCCTCCAGCAAAGCGGCACGCGCGGCCGCCCGGCGAGGCGCGAAGTAACCCTGCACGCGGGCCTGGACCGGCCCGATGAGCAGTTCGGGCGGGGTCGGCTGCAGGCTCTCGCGCAGGTGCGCGGCCAGCACCTCGGCGTCCCGGGCCTGGCCGAGCTCCCGGCCCAGCCAGTGCAGCTCAGCGGTCAGATGCTCGCTGTCGCCGGGCGGGATGATCTGGCCGAACGTCCGGAAGGCGGCGCGCAGCCGACGGGTGGCGACCCGCATCTGGTGCACCGAGTCGAACCGGTCGACGCGCACCGCGGATTCGAGGGTGTTCAGGGTGTGGGCCTGGATCCGCAGGTAGGCCAGGACCGCGTCGCCGGCGGCGCAGCCGCGCCGGGGCTTGGTCCCGGCGATGACGGCCGGGCGCTCCGGGCGGGTCAGCGTGTGGGTCGTGTTCACAGTCATCACGGCCCGCTACCCCGCCCGGAGCGATGAAACCAGCGAGGGGCTACTCGTCTTCCTCGAGCCAGGACATCAGCGGGCGCAGCTTGGCNNCCGTCCTGGATCTCGCCCAGGATGCGGCGCATCTCCTCGCGGGTCTGCTCGTTGATCAGCCGGGGGCCGCGGGTGTAGCCGCCGTACTCGGCGGTGTCCGACACCGACCAGTACATCTTCGAGATGCCGCCCTCGTACATCAGGTCCACGATCAGCTTCATCTCGTGCAGGCACTCGAAGTAGGCGGACTCCGGCTGGTAGCCGGCCTCGACCAGGGTGGCGAAGCCGGCCTTGATCAGCTCGGCCACGCCGCCGCACAGCACCGTCTGCTCGCCGAACAGGTCGGTCTCGGTCTCCTCGGTGAACGTGCTCTTCAGCGCGCCCGCTCGGGTGCCGCCGATGCCCTTGGCGTAGGCCAGCGTGAGCGGCCACGCGTTGCCGGTCGCGTCGTGCTCGACGCAGACCAGCACGGGCACCCCGCGGCCCTGCGCGAACTGGCGCCGGACCAGGTGACCCGGGGCCTTCGGCGCGACCATGCAGACGTCCACGCCCGGCGGTGGGGAGATGAGGTCATAGCGGATGTTCAGGCCGTGGGCGAAGAACAGCGCGTCGCCCTCCACCAGGGCCGGGGCGATGGCCTCGCGGTACAGTTCCCGCTGCAGGTGGTCGGGGATGAGAACCATGATCAGGTCCGCCTCCTC
>PLIQ01000655.1 GCA_003140115.1 Actinomycetota bacterium
GCCCTGGAAGGGGTGATCGGCAAACCGCTGGCCTCGGCCTACCACCCGGGCCAGCGCCGGGACTGGATCAAGATCAAGAACACCCGGCAACAGGAGGTCATCATCTGCGGCTGGAAGCCGGGCCAGGGCCGCCGCGCGGACACGATCGGCTCGCTGCTGGTCGGGGTCTGGGACGGGCCCCGGCTGCGGTACGCCGGGCATGTCGGCACCGGCTTCACCCAGGCCGCCCTCGGGGACCTGATGCGCCGGCTGGAGCCGCTGCGCCGCGGCGACAGCCCGTTCGGCACCGCGATACCCGCCCTCCACGCCCGCGGCGCGCAATGGGTCCACCCGCGGCTGGTCGGCGAGGTCGCCTTCACCGAATGGACCACCGACAAGGTCCTACGCCACCCCAGCTGGCGCGGCCTTCGCACCGACAAGAATCCCGGACAGGTACACCAGGAGAACTGACTCCTCAGTGCTGGCGTGTGTGCCGGCCCGGCTGGGCGTGCGCCGGTTCTGGGTTTGGAAGGTTACGGTGAGGAAAGACAGCTCGATGCTGCGTCGTGGCGCGACCAGGAGGCGATGTGCGGGAGGTCGGACGGCGAACCCGCATCATGGCGGCGGTGACCAGACAGGACGCCACGGCCGGTGCGGAGGAGCTGGTACACCGGCTCTGCCGGTTCGCTGTGGACGAGATGGCCCTGTCGGGGTGCGCCCTGGTCCTGATGTCGGGGGTGGAGTCGGCCAGTGTGCTGGCCGGCGCGGGGCGGCACGCCCGGACGGTTACCGGGCTGCAGATGGAGCTGGGTGAGGGCCCGTGCCTGCATGCCCATGCCTACGGGATTCCGGTACTGCTGCCGGATCTGTCAGCGGAGAGCGCCAACCGCTGGCCGGCTTTCGCGGCGGCGGCCCTAGCGGCCGGCGTGCGTGCCGAGTTTTCCCTGCCGTTGACCGTAGGGCCCGGCGGTATCGGCACGCTCGACTTGTGCCGCGACCGGACGGGCATGCTCAGTGACGAACACATGGCGGATGCTCTCGTGGCGGCGGACATCGCCCGTGACGCTGTGCTGTACCAGCAGTACGCCCCCGGCGGGCCGGGTCTGCCGGAGCTGCTGGCGACGGCTGACACCGATCGGATCGTGGTCCATCAGGCGACCGGGATGATCGCCGCGCAGCTGGATGACACCATCGCCAACGCACTGGCCCGGCTGCGTGCCGCTGCGTTCGCCAGCGGGCGTTCGATGTACGACCTGGCCCAGGACGTCGTTGAACGGCGGGTGCGGTTCGATGACTGAGACTGGCGCGGGACGCCCTGTCTGGCCCGCGGATTCCGGTCCGGGTGACCGGGGGGATGACACGGCCCGCGAGGCCGTGCTGGCCCGGGCCTTCGTGCGCTTGGCCGATACGCTGGCCAGCGACTTTGACGTTGTTGATTTCCTGCATAGCCTGTCCGCCGACTCAGTTGAGATTCTCCGGGCCGCAGCGGCCGGGGTGATGCTGGCCGACGGGCGCGGTGGGCTGCGGCTGATCGCCTCCTCAGACGAGCGGATGCGGCTGCTTGAGCTCTTCGAGCTCCAGGGCGCTCAGGGACCGTGCCTGGACGCGTACTCCTCCGGCCGGGCCGTCCAGGCCAACGCAGCAGACAGCCGGGTCCGCTGGCCGGTCTTCGCCCCGCAAGCCTGCGAGGCGGGCTTCCAGCTCATGTGCGCCGTCCCGCTGCGAGTACGCACCGACGTCATCGGCGCCCTGAACCTGTTCCGCGGCAGCGACGAGCCGTTCACCGACACCGAGTTGGCGATAGCGCAAGCCATGGCGGAGATGGCGGCGATCGGGCTGATCCAGGAACGGGCGGTCCGGGAACGCAACCTGCTGGCCGCGCAGCTGCAGGCAGCTCTGAACAGCCGGGTGATCATCGAGCAGGCCAAGGGAATGATCTCCGAGTACCTCACCATGACCGTGGACGACGCGTTCGAGCTGCTGCGGAGCTACGCGCACTACCACAACCGCAGGCTCTCCGANNTCACAGCTCCCTGTTCCCGCGGCGGTGATGCTGTAGACGCCCTGAATTTGTTTGGGCGTGCGTACCGAATCCTGTCCCACGCTCCAGGAGACCACGGTGAGGTTGAGGGTAATGGTGGACGGGACGGGAGAGCTGTTGCAGGTTATAGCAGCTGGGTCAGAGCCCGAGAAGTAAATCGTTTTACCGTTAACGGTGACTTCATGCGAGGCGCCCCACTCACCGGCGGGCGTGGACGCCACGCATGAACCGCTGGCGGGGCAGTCGATGTGGATGACCAGGGGCTTCAGGTCACAGGAGCCGAAGTTACATACGGTGGCTTGCCGGGCGAAAGTGTAGGTTCCGGCGACACTGGTCGCCGTGGGCCCGACGCTACCCGAGCCTGCTTGCGGCGCTGAGTTACCCGACGTCAGCGCTGACGCTATGACGGCGATGACCGCGACGATCACGACTGCCGCGGCCGTGGCGCCCGCGACTATCGCAGCGGCTACACCCGCGCTGGGATCACGCGGTATGGCGTGCCGCAGCCGTCGCGGGAGGCGGTGGGACTGACTCGCGTTGCGGACCACGCGCTGCAGCGGGGTGACCGGCGTCGGGCTAGGCAGCGGCGGGGTCGCGCCCGCAGCGGCGGCCGCTCCTGCCACCCCCGCCGCGGACCC
>PLIQ01000286.1 GCA_003140115.1 Actinomycetota bacterium
GACTTGCCCTCGGCGTCGACGGCGAGGAACGCCGCGACGACGCCGCCCAGGATCATCGCTCCCGCGCCGAGCAGGTAGCCCCAGTAGAGGCTGTTCTTGTCCTGGCCGGTGCCGATCAGGTGGCCGTACAGGTGCGAGCCGAGCGAGCCGAAGCACTGGGCGATGGCGAAGAACACTGCGATGGCCTTGGCTCGGACCTCCAGCGGGAAGATCTCGGAGACGGTCAGGTACCCGGCCGAGGCGCCGGCCGAGGCGAAGAAGAAGATCACCGACCAGCACAGCGTCTGGGTGACGGCGTTCAGCGTGCCCGCCTTGAACAGCTGCGCGGTGATGACCAGCAGGATGCCGGACACCAGGTAGGTGCCGGAGATCATCTTGCGGCGGCCGATCGTGTCGAACAGCCGCCCGAGAGTCAGTGGCCCGAGCAGGTTCCCGACGCAGAACGCCATGAAGTAGTAGGGGGTGTCGCCGGTCGGAACATGGAAGAAGTACTCCAGGACCAGCCCGTAGGTGAAGAAGATCGCGTTGTAGAGGAACGACTGGGTGATCATCAGCGTCCCGCCGTACACCGACCGGGCCGGGTAATGCCGGAACAGCGTGCGCAGCAGCGCCAGGTAGCCGATGTTCTCGGTCGGCTGGATCTCCAGTTCCTGGCTCGGATCCACCGGCGGGAGCGCGCCCTTGGTCCTTTCCACGTCGGCTTCGATCTCGGCGATGGAGGCCTCGGCTTGTTGCTCCCGGCCGTGCATGATCTGCCAGCGGGGGCTCTCGGGCAGGTGCTTCCGGACGAAGATGATCACCAGGGCGAGTACCGGTCCGACCAGGTAGGCGATGCGCCAGCCCAGCGTGACCGAGATGTGGTTCAGCGCGACCAGGGTGACGACGGTACCCAGGAACGCCCCGGCCCAGTAGGTGCCGTTGACGGCCAGGTCGACCCGGCCACGGTACTTGGCCGGAATCATCTCGTCGATGGCCGAGTTGATCGCCGCGTACTCGCCCCCGATCCCCATGCCGGCCACCACCCGCGTGAGGTAGAGGAAGAGGAACCAGTAGCCGCCGGCCGGCGTCGCCGCGGTCAGGCCGCTGCCGATCAGGTACACGCCCAGCGTGACCATGAACAGGTTCTTCCGGCCGAGCTTGTCGGACAGCTGCCCGAAGAACAGCGCGCCGATGACCTCGCCGATCAGGTACCAGGTCGCGATGTCGGCGACCGAGCCGGCCGACATGTGCAAGGTGTTGTTGTGGGTCAGGTCCGGGCCGACGGCGGCGGCGATCGTGATCTCCAGGCCGTCCAGGATCCAGGCCACGCCGAGCGCCATCACCAGCCTGGTGTGGAACCGGGACCACGGGAGCCGGTCGATCCGCGCTGGGATCAGGCTCCGGATCGCGGGACTGCTGACCGTATCGGGCGATGCTGACATCCCACCCTCCTCGCGCTTTACACATGCGGCCCAAGCCGCCCAATCGGCCGTTTACCCACGAATTCGGCAACAATCCAGCCCAGCCGGAGCAATTTCTCAGCACGCTGCTGAAGTCGGCCTCCGCGGCCTTAGGTTGCCTGATGTGGAGGTGCGACCGGGCCGCTATCCGGGTGCCTGCGGGCATCCGCGGCGCTGCTGCGGGGCGCGGAGCGGATCGGGCTGGCCGACATCGCCGGGGCGGTCCTGGTCGCCGCGGGCGTCGCCGCCGGGGCAGGCGCCCGGCGACCGGGACAACGGGAAGAAAAAGATACGGCGGCGGCGCCGCAGCTCAGCCGGACGCGGACGGGGGCACCGCGTGCTTAGCACACATCGCGCGGACGGGGGCACCGCGCGGCGCGACGCCGCCGCATAGCGTCACGATACAAGCTTGGTCATACATCTACAAGTCGTGATCAGCAAGACACAGGGTTTGTTTCTGCCAAAACCGGGCGGCCGACACCCGAAACGCCTGGAACTGGTGAGATCGACGGGGCACCAGGGACTCCCTGGCACGGGACGGGCGCACGGGGCGGCCGGGACGGGGGCGGGGCGGCGGGGCGGACGCACGGGCGGGCGCAGGGGCGGGCGCACGGGCCGCGGCGCGGGATTCGGAGTGGTCTCGGACCGTCCTAAGCTGAGCAGGAGGCCCGGGCCGGGTCTGGGCGGAAGGAGAGGTCTTGCCGGAGTTCAGTTATACGGATCTGCTGCCGACCGGGGGGGACGACACCACGTACAGGCGGCTGAGCAGTGACGGCGTGGCGAGCCACGCTTCGTTCGGCAGGAAATTTCTTGAGGTGGAGCCGCAGCTGCTCACCCTGCTGACGTCGGCGGCCATGCACGATATCGCCCACTTGCTGCGGCCCGCGCACCTGCGCCAGCTACGGTCCATCCTGGACGATCCGGAGGCCAGCCCGAACGACCGGTACGTGGCGCGCGACCTGCTGAAGAACGCGTGCATCGCGGCCGGCGGGGTGCTGCCCATGTGCCAGGACACCGGCACCGCCATCGTGATGGGCAAGCGCGGCCAGCAGGTGCTGACCGACGGGCGGGACGAGGAGCACATCGCGCGCGGCGTCTACGACGCGTACACCACGCTGAACCTGCGGTACTCCCAGCTCGCGCCCCTGACCATGTGGGACGAGCGGAACACCGGCAGCAACCTGCCGGCCCAGATCGAGATCTACGCCGCCGGCGGGGACCAGTACAAGTTCCTGTTCATGGCCAAGGGCGGCGGCTCGGCCAACAAGTCGTTCCTGTACCAGGAGACGAAGGCGGTCCTGAACCCCGCGGGCATGCTCAAGTTCCTCGAGGAGAAGATCCGGTCGCTGGGCACCGCGGCGTGCCCGCCGTACCACCTGGCCATCGTGGTGGGCGGGACGTCGGCCGAGTACGCGCTCAAGACGGCCAAGTACGCGTCGGCGAAGTACCTGGATACGCTGCCGGTTTCGGGGTCGGCTGCGGGGCACGGGTTCCGGGACCTCGAGCTCGAGGCCGCGGTGCTCGACATCACGCGGCGGATCGGCATCGGCGCGCAATTCGGCGGCAAGTACTTCTGCCACGACGTGCGGGTCATCCGGTTGCCGCGGCACGGGGCGTCGTGCCCGGTCGCGATCGCGGTGTCCTGCTCCGCGGACCGGCAGGCGCTGGGGAAGATCACCGCTGACGGGGTGTTCCTCGAGCAGCTGGAGACCGACCCGGCGCAGTACCTGCCCGATGTCGCCGTGGCGTCCGAGGACGGCGAGGTCGTGGCGATCGACCTGAACCAGCCGATGGACTCGATCCGGGCCGAGCTGACCAGGTACCCGGTGCGGACCCGGGTGGCGCTGACCGGGCCGCTGGTGGTGGCGCGGGACATCGCGCACGCCAAGATCGCCGAGCGGCTGGACGCGGGCGAGCCCATGCCCGCGTACCTGCGGGATCACCCCGTCTACTACGCCGGGCCGGCCAAGACGCCCGCGGGCTACGCGTCCGGGTCGTTCGGGCCCACGACGGCGGGCCGGATGGATTCCTACGTGGACCGGTTCCAGGCCGCGGGCGGCTCGCTGGTCATGCTGGCCAAGGGCAACCGCTCCGCGGCCGTGACGGCGGCGTGCCAGCAGTACGGCGGTTTCTACCTGGGCTCGATCGGCGGCGCGGCGGCGCGGCTGGCCCAGGACTGCATCACCCGGGTCGAGGTGCTCGAGTACCCCGAGCTCGGTATGGAGGCCGTGTGGCGGATCGAGGTGCGGGACTTCCCGGCGTTCGTGGTGGTGGACGACAAGGGCAATGACTTCTTCGCGGACCCGTCCGGGCCGCTGCTCAGCATCGGGGCGCGGCCCTGAACGGGAAAGAGACCTTCACTTAACCAATGCTTAGCCGCCCCCCAGGGACCTTTCAGCGAACACCGTGTATGGTCCGCGTATGCACCCTTTGGCGGACACCGGCCGGGTGATCGCCGGGCGCTACCGGCTAGAGGCCCCCATCGGCCGAGGTGCCATGGGAGTCGTATGGCGTGCCCGCGATCAGCTGCTCGATCGTGACGTCGCGGTCAAGGAAGT
>PLIQ01000325.1 GCA_003140115.1 Actinomycetota bacterium
CCGCGAACCCGCCGGCCGCCGCCCCGGCCCGGCACGTGGTCATCGTGGGCCTGTCCGGCCTGCGCTGGAGCGACGTGTCGCCCACCGCTACTCCTACGCTGTGGCGGCTGGCCGGCCAGGGCTCGGTCGGCTCGCTGGTCGACTTCGCCGTGCTCCCGCTCACCTGCCCGGCCGACGGCTGGCTGACCCTGAACGCGGGCGCCCGCGCCCAGTCCGACCACCCCGACGGCGGCTGCCGCACGTTCCCGGCCGTGCACCCGGCCGGCCCGGGCGCCACCGTCCCGGCCCTGCCCGGCCTGATCCGCTACAACCGGCGCTTCCACAACGACCCAAGCTGGGGCCTGCTCGGCCGCGCGGCCGGCTGCGCCACCGCCGTCGGCCCCGGCGCGGCGCTGGCCCTGGCCGACCCGTCCGGCGCCGTCGCCTCCTACCTGCCGTCCCCGGCCGACCTGACCGCGGCGGTCCTGGCCCGCTGCCCGCTGACCGTCGTGGACCTGGGAAATCTAGAATTGAGCGAACGGCCCGTGGCTCTCGCCGCCGCGGACACCCAGCTCAAGCACCTCCTGACCGAACTCCCCTCCGCCACCACCCTGCTCATCACCGCGCCCGGCTCGACGATCAAGCCCCCGCACCTCCAGCTAACGATGGTCGACGGGGCCGGCTACCAGGCCGGCCTGCTCGAATCCAGCTCGACCCGCCAGCCCGGCCTGGTCGTGCTCACCGACCTGACCCCCAGCGTGCTCGGGTGGCTGGGCCAGCGCGCGCCGTCCGGGGTGGTCGGCGCGCAGCTCACCCGGGGCACCCGGGGCGCCCTGCCCGGCACGGTCCGGTGGCTGGTCGGCCGGGACACCGCCGAGCAGGTCTGGCGGTCCACCCATAACGAGTTCTTCTGGGCCTACGCGCTGGCCGACGCGGGCGTCCTGGCCGCCATCGCCCTGGTCTTCTGGGGCGCCGCGCCGGAACGCCGCCGCCGCCGGGCCCGGTGCTGGCGGGTGGCCGGGGTGTTCGCCGTCTCGGTGCCCGCCGGGACGTTCCTGGCCAACCTGTTCCCCTGGCCTGGGCAGGCTCACCCGGCGGCCTGGCTGTACGGGGTGGCCGTGGCGCTGGCCGCCCTCATCGCCCTCGCCGCGTTGCTGGCCACCCGGCGGCGGCACGCACTCGGGCCGTTCGGCCTGATATGCCTGTTCACCGTGGCCGTGCTGGGCCTGGACGTGATGACCGGATCCCGGCTGCAGCTGGAGACGCCGTTCGGGCTGTCGGTGATCCAGACCGGCCGGTTCTACGGCATCGGCAACGAGGCGCTGGGCATCTACGGCGTCACGGCCTTGTTCGCCGCGGCCTGGCTGGCCCTGNNGCCGCGGTGGCGGTGTTCGCCGTGTTCGCGTCTGGCTGGCCCGGGTTCGGCGGCAAGGTGGGCGGGACGATCGCCATGGTGCCGTGCTTCGCCGTGCTGGCGATGGCGGTGGCCGGGGTCCGGCTCACCTGGCGCCGCCTGGCCGTGGCCGCGGTCAGCGGGCTGGCCCTGTTCGTGGTGTTCGCGCTGGTCAGCTACTTCACCGCGGTCACCGGCAAGTCCGACATCGGGGCGTTCGCGGGCGACGCGCTGCACGGGCACGCCGGCAGCGTGCTGCTGCGCAAGATCGGAACCAACCTCGGCTCGCTCTCGGTCGGCATGTTCAGCCCGCTGGTCCCGATCGCGGTGGTGGTCACCGGGCTGATGCTGTGGCGGCCCGCCTGGTTCGGGCTGAAGACCATGCCGCTGGCCTTCGCGGCCGAGCCGCTGCTGCGCCCGACCTTGGCCGTGCTGTGGCTGATGCCGGTGCTCGGCTGGTTCGCCGACGACTCCGGCGTCGTCGTCCCGGCCGCCGTGCTCCCGCTCGCGCTCCCGCTAGCCATCGCCGTGCTGGCCGCCGCCTCGCAACCCGAAGCGCAGCCCGGCACCGCAGCGCCGCAACCGCGGCAGATCCCGTCGCGATCGATTAACCGCTAGCCCGCGCACTCCGGGCACAGCCCGAACAACTCCACCGTGTGCCCTACGTCGGTGAAGCCCGCCTCCGTGGCGACCCGCGCCGCCCACTGCTCGACCGCGCGGCCCTCCACCTCCACGCTGCGTCCGCAGTTGCGACAGGTCAGGTGGTGGTGGTGCATGGTGGTCCCGCACTGGCGGTACAGCGTCTCGCCGCTGGCGTCGCGGATGGCGTCGACGCTGCCGTCCTCGCTGAGCGCCTGCAGGTGCCGGTAGACGGTGGCCAGGCCCACCTGCTCGCCCTTGCGGCGCAGCTCGGCGTGGATCTCCTGGGCGCTGGCGAAGCCCGGCAGCCTGGCCAGCGCCACGGCCAGCGCCTGCGCCTGCCGCGTCCCGCGCGCCCGGGGTCCGCGGGCCGGACCGGTGGTCCCGGCCTGCGCCCGGTCCTGCGGCTGCGGCGTGGTCACAGTCGCACGGTACAACCTGGACCCCCGTCCCGGCCAACCCCGGCCGAGTTGCAAACGAAATTGAGAATCATTATCATGTGAACATTCTACAACCTCCTGAGCCCGGAGTGGCTTTCATGAATAAGAGCCGTAACGGCGGCCAGCACCGCCGGGGCCGGCGGTGGCTGGCGGCCGCCGCCGCGGCCGGGGTGGCGCTGCTGGCCAGTGCCTGCTCCCCGGCGTCCGGCGCCACCCACGCGGCCGCCGGCCAGATCGTGGCGGTGGGCGCGGAGAACGAGTACGCGAACGTCATCGCCCAGGTGGGCGGGAAGTACGTCCAGGTCAGCGCGATCATGAGCAACCCGAACACCGACCCGCACACCTTCGAGGCCAGCCCGTCGGTGGCCCGGGAGGTGAGCTCGGCGCAGCTCGTGGTGCAGAACGGCGTCGGCTACGACGGGTTCATGAACACGATCGAGAACGCCGCGCCGAGCTCCTCGCGGAAGGTCATCGTGGTGCAGAACCTGCTCGGGCTGCCGGACAGCACGCCCAACCCGCACCTGTGGTACAAGCCGGTCACCATGCCGGCCGTGGCGCTCACGGTCGCCGCCGACCTGGGCGCGCTGCAGCCCGCGCACGCCGCCTACTTCAGGGTCAACGCGGCCGACTTCGTCATCTCGCTCAACGCCTGGAACAACGCCATCGCCGCGTTCAAGGCCAGCTACCCGGACACCCCGGTGGCCACCACCGAGCCGGTGGCGGACTACATGCTCCAGGCGGTCGGCGCGGACAACATGACGCCCTGGGCCCTGCAGGCCGACATCATGAATGGCACCGACCCGTCGGCGCAGGACGTCGCGGCGCAGCGGAACCTGTTCACCCAGCACAAGGTGAAGGTGTTTCTCTACAATCAGCAGGTGACGGACACCTTGACCGAATCGTTCATCACGCTCGCCCAGCAGAACGGCATCCCGGTGGTCGGCGTCTACGAGACGATGCCCACGCCCGGCTATGACTACCAGTCCTGGATGCTGACCGAGGTCCAGGACTTGCAGAAGGCTCTGGTCGATCACGTCTCCACCGAGCACCTGTGACCGCCGACCTGCTCCGGCTGGAGAACGTCAGTGTCCGGCTCGGCGGCCGGGAGATCCTCAACGACGTCTCGTTCGGCATCCGCCCCGGTGAGTTCACCGGCCTGATCGGACCGAACGGCGCGGGCAAGACCACCCTGCTCCGGGTCATCCTGGGCCTGCAGCCGGTGACCAGCGGTGCGGTGCTGCTCGACGGCGCACCGCGGCCGCACCGGGACTCCTCGATCGGGTACGTGCCGCAGAAGCTGGCCATCGAGCCGGACATGCCGCT
>PLIQ01000144.1 GCA_003140115.1 Actinomycetota bacterium
GAGCTTGACCTTCCCGTCGGGAGCATCGGCCCCACCCGGGGACGGTGCCTGGCCCGGCTCCGTGTCCTGCTGCAGGCCTCATGAGCACAGCGTCATGAACCGAGCGTCATGAACCCAGCGTCGCGGCATCCACCCACCGGCCGCCAGCGGCCTGCACTTCGGGAAAGGCAGCCCGGACCTCGGCCAGCAGATCCGGGACGAACAGCAGCACCGCGTCCGGCCTGCGCGCGGCGAGCTGGTCCGGGCCGACGACCGGGATGTCGGTGCCCGGCATCCGCAGCCCCTGCTTGGCCGGCGACGCGTCGATCACCGCGGGCAACAGGAGACGGTCCACCTTCGCCTGGCACAACAGCGCGACCGCCCGGGACGCGGCGCCGTACCCGACCACCTTCCTCCCGGCGGATCGTTCGGCCGCTAGCCAGTCATGCAGCGCCTTAGCATGAGCCTGGATATCTTGCTGCAGGCCCGCGAAGGCGCCAGGATCGCGGACCCCGATGCTCGCGTCATTCTCGAGCATCGACCGGACCACGTCGTCGGGTCCGTCACGTCCGTCGCCGTCCCTGGTCGCGGCGAGCAGCACGGTGCCCCCGTACAGCTCGAACCGCCAGGCGGCGCGCGGGACGAGGCCGGCCCCGGCCAGCATCGGGGTCAGCGCGGTCGTGGAGTAGTACGCGTAGTGCCCGTGCCGCAGCGCGTTCCACTGCCCGTCGCGCAAGATCGTGCTCAGCGCGTGATACTGCAGCAACAGCACTCCGCCCGGCGCGATCCGGGCCGCCCGCTCGGCCACTGCCGCCCGCTGGTCCGCCGCGTGCATCATGCCGAAGCAGTCGACGATCACGTCCGCCTGGCCGGCCGGGCCGGCCGGGGTCAGCCCCCGGGCGGCCAGCAGCCCCAGCCAGGATCCGCCGTGCGGGCTGCCGTACTCGGCCACCACGCCGTTTCCGGGCAGCCACCCCGCCGCGGCGACTCGCTGCACGGCGTCGGCCGCCTGCCAGACGAGCGCCGCGGGCTCGGTTCCCCTCGGCTCCTCCGGCACGGTGGGATCGGCCAGCAACTGGGCCAGGCCGCACGATGAGCACAGCCACATTTGCAGCGGATATACCGGGTCCGGACCTGGGTCGTCGTAGCGCGGGAAATAGTCGGACGCGGGCTGCTCACCCACGTCGAGCACGACATGACCGACTGGCCCGCGGCAAGCCCGGCACGCATGCTTGTCCATCTACATCCTATTTTCGGGGGATTTAATCATTATCAAGATAATTCATGCTAGCTGGTCGTTGACCGGCCGGGAAAGAGGGGGGCCGGAATGATGTCTACGCTGCATCAGTGTCGTCTCTGCGGTGCAGAGCTTACGCGCACGTTCGTCGATCTCGGAATGTCACCGCTGTGCGAAAGCTATGTGCCCGCCGAGCGGCTCGACGAGGCCGAGGTCTTCTATCCGCTGCACGTCCGGCTGTGCGAGACCTGCCTGCTCGTGCAGCTACCCGCCTATGTATCGGGTGAACTCATCTTTTCCGACTACGCCTACTTTTCCTCGTACTCCGATTCATGGGTCGCGCATGCGAAACGCTACGCGGAGGCGATGACCGAGCGCCTGGACCTGACGCCCGGCAGCCTGGTCACCGAGGTGGCCAGCAACGACGGTTACCTGCTGCAGCACTTCCACGCCGCGGGCATCCCGGTGCTCGGCGTCGAGCCGGCCGGCAACGTCGCCGAGGCGGCCCGGGCCCGCGGCATCCGGACCGAGGTCGAGTTCCTGGGCGCCGACACCGGCCGCGAGATAGCGCGCAGATACGGCCGGGCCGACCTGGTGGCCGGGAACAATGTCTTCGCCCACGTGCCCGATATCAAGGGCTTCGCGGCCGGACTGCGCGCGCTGGTCAAAGACGAGGGCATGGTGACGCTGGAATTCCCGCACCTGCTCCGCCTGATCGAGCGCCGGC
Organism: Actinomycetota bacterium; assembly: GCA_003140115.1. The sequence continues at coordinate 1,944 of PLIQ01000144.1, forward strand.
AGTACGACACGATCTACCACGAGCATTTCTCGTACCTGTCGCTGCTGACCGCTTCCCGTGCCCTGCAGACGGCCGGGCTGCGCGTGGTCGACGTCGACGAACTCACCACGCACGGCGGTTCGCTCCGGGTCTACGCCCGCCCGCAGGAAAGCGCGGGTGAGCCGGCCGCACGGGTCAAGGCGGTGCTGGCCGCCGAGGAGGCGGCCGGGCTGCACACCGTGGCGGGGCACGAGGGCTTCGCGCCCGCGGTCCTGAAGATCAAGAGCGACCTGCTGGGCTTCCTGCTGCAGGCCGCGGCGCAGGGGCGCTCGGTGGCCGGGTACGGCGCCCCGGGCAAGGGCAACACGCTGCTCAACCACTGCGGCATCCGATCGGATCTGCTCTCTTATACGGTCGATCGCAGCCCGGTTAAGCAAGGAAAATTCCTGCCCGGCACCCATATCCCGATCTACGCACCAGAACGGCTGGCCGAGACCAAACCCGACTACATACTCGTCCTGCCGTGGAATCTGCGGGACGAGATAAGCCGGCAGCTCGGCTACGCCGGTTCCTGGGGCGGAAAACTCGTCGTCCCGATTCCCGAGCTCGAAATCTTTTCTGCGGGGTGTGAATCATGAAGGTTGTGCTTTTCTGCGGTGGCCTCGGCATGCGGATGCGCGACGGGATCCACAGCGGTCCCAAGCCGATGGCGATGATTGGCGATCGCCCGCTGCTATGGCACGTCATGCGCTATTACGCGCATTTCGGCCACACCGATTTCGTCCTCTGCCTCGGGTACGGCGCCTCGTACGTCAAGGACTTCTTCCTCAACTACGACGAGACCCGGTCGAATGATTTCGTCCTGGAGGGCGGCGACCGCGAGGTGAAGCTGTTCCGGACCGACATCTCGGACTGGCGGATCACCTTCGTCGACACCGGCCTGAACTCGGCCATCGGGGAGCGCCTGCGGCGGGTCCGCCGGTTCGTCGACGAGGAGCCGATGTTCCTGGCCAACTACGCGGACGTCTTCACCGACGCGCCGCTGCCGGACATGATCAAGCGGTTCGAGGCGGGCAGCGCGGTGGCCAGCCTGCTCGCGGTGCCGCCGCAGTCCTCCCACCACGTGGTCGACGTGGGCGAGGACGGCCTGATCACCCAGGTCACCCCGGTGCGGGACCTGCGCCAGTGGGAGAACGGCGGCTACTTCCTGCTCCGTCCGGAGATTTTCGATTACCTCAACGAGGGCGAAGACCTGGTGGAGGACGCGCTGCCCCGGCTGATCGCCCAGCGCCGGGTGCTGGCCTATCCCTACAAGGGCTACTGGTCACCCGCCGACACGGTCAAGGAGCGGGCCCAGCTCGAGGAGATGTACCAGCAGGGCAACTGCCCGTGGATGGTCTGGGATCCGGAACGCTCGGGTGCCAACAAGGCCGCCACCGCGGCGGCCGCCACCGTCGCGCGGTAACGGGACGCGCCATGCTGTCGCTGCCCCTGACCGCCCCCGCGGGTGAGCCGCTGTCCGTGCTCGCCATCGGCGCGCATCCGGACGACATCGAGATCGGCGCGGGCGGCCTGCTGCTGCGTCTGGCCGAGCGCGGGCTGCGGGCTCGCTACGTGGTGCTGACCGGGACCGAGGAACGCCGGCCGGAGGCGCGGGACGCGGCGCGTTCGTTCATGCCCGGCGCCGACCTGACCGTGGAGTTCTTCGACCTGCCCGAGGGACGGCTGCCCGGCTCGTGGAGCAGCGTGAAGGAGATCCTCGAGGGGGTGGCCGGGTCGTTCTCGCCTGATCTTATTCTCGCGCCGTCGTCCGCCGACGCGCACCAGGACCATCGCACCATCGCCGAGATCGTGCCGACCGTCTTCCGGGACCAGCTCTATCTCGCCTACGAGATACCCAAATGGGACGGTGACCTCGGCCGGCCGTCGATGTACGTTCCGCTCCCGGACCAGATCATGCGGCGCAAGGTGGAGCTGCTGCACAAGTGCTTCCCGTCGCAGCGAGGGCGCGATTGGTGGGACGACGAGGTCTTTCTCGGTCTGGCCCGGCTGCGCGGGATGGAGTGCCGGGCGCGTTACGCCGAGGCGTTCACCTGCTCCAAGTCAGTGATTGCGCTGTGACGGGCTTACTGCCCGGCAGGAGCCGGTCGGACAGCAGGGCGAACTGGTCGGCCAGCTGATCCCGGTTGGCCGCGTTGGCCGCCGCCAGTTCTTCGGTGAGTTCCGCGCGGCGGTTCTGCATCTCCTCGAACAGCGCGATCAGCCGGTCCACATCCGGCGCGGCGGCGGGCGCGGTGAAATCGGCCTGCCCCATGCTCTCCATCAGCGCGACGAACTTGTGTGAGTAGCCCAGCGAGATGGTGGGCTTGCCCAGCTTGAGGGCGCATATCACGTTGTGGTACCGCGTCGCCACGACGGTGCCGCACGGCGCCATCGCCGCCATGAGTTCCGCGTAGGTCAAGGCGGGCACGACCGTGACCCGCGACTCGTCCATGCCGGGCAGCTGGCGACGCACGTCGGCCACGATCGTTTCGGCGATAGCGCCGTCAAACTTGGCATCGCCGTAGAACAGGCGGACCCGGTGACCGCTGTCGATCAGCCACCGGACAAAGCGGGTCATGTTCGTGGTGTAAGCGGAGTGGATCTGGCCGGCCTGCTTGCGGTCGTCGTTTCCGCCGTGATAATCCATCACCCCCACCCCGACGACCTCCGGGTCGCCCGGAGTGTAGGGGGGCGCCGGAACGCCGAAGGCCAGGTCCGGGTAGACCCGGTCCGCGGCGGTGTCGATGCCCCGCTGCCGCATCTTGTCCCGGGAGAACGTGTCCCGGTACGACCGGTAGTAGGCCCGCCGGGCGGTCGAGTTGGACAGCCACCGGGTGACCGGCTTCCCGATGTCGTCGGCGCCCACGCTGACGAAGGCCACCTTGGTCCCGAAGACCTTCCCGGACAGACTGAGCACGAACAGCGCGTACGGGAAGCCCCAGGCCCGCACCGGCAACGTCGTCTCGAAGGCGCCCGCGCCGGGCACGATCACCGCGTCGTGCCGGCGGACCCACCGGGCCAGCCGGAACGTGTCGACACCCTTGCCGAACACCTTGAGCACCGCGGTCGGCACGGCCGTCTTGCGCTGCTCGTATTTCTGGTACCACAAGATCGGCACCCCGTCGATGCGGTAGCGGGCCCGGACCGCGTCCGGCCCGCCGCACATAGCATCCACGACCACGTCGGGATGGGCGGTCCGCAGGTAGGCGAGCACCGTCTCCATGGAGGCGTCGTTACCGGAGTTGCCCGAACCGATCAGGCCGAACAGCCCGACTCGGCGGCTCACCGCCGGCCACCGGCCACGACGCCCACAACACCGATCCACATCATGTTGCCCCCAAGACTTCCCCAGGACTTGCTGGGTTGGCGGACCCGTACAGGCCTGCCATCATCAAGACCCCGGACTTCATGGCCGTGATACATCCGCTCACGGATAGCAAACGCGCCGGGGAGTATCAAAGTGCCCCCCGGACTGCTCTCGTAACAGAGCGAAAAGGAGCCGAGCGGAGGCTGGATGAGCGGGCAGGCGCTGGACCTGGTACGGTCCGCGCAGATCGTATGGCGGCTACGGGGGCTCGTCGCTGCGTTTCTAGCGCTGGGCTTCCTCGGTGGCGCGGTTTACACTGCGGTCAGCCCGGCGGTCTACCAGGCTGATGCCTTCGTCGCGATCTCGCAGTCGGTCTCGATCGCCAAACAGGAGGCGCTGGTGAACAGCCCGCTGGTGCTGGCGCCAGCGCTCAACGGCGTCGACCGCGGCGTGCCGCTGACCACCCTGCGCAACCGCGTCTTCGCCCTGACGGCGGACGCCGGGCTGATGATGGTGGTCGCCGAGGCCGGCACGGCCAGCCAGGCGATAAGCACCGCCAACGTCGTCGCCCGTAGCTACGTCGCCGTCACCACCGCGGCGAACGCCCCGGCGAGCGGCTCGGTGGTGCCGGTACAGCTGTTCCGGCTCGCGACGGGTGCCTCGGGTACCTCGCTGCGCTGGCGGCTGTTCTACGCCGCGGGCACCGGTGTGCTGGCCGGCGCCTTGCTCGGACTGAGCGTGGCGGTGGCCGTCGGTCGCGGCAACCGGTGGCTGCGTGAGCGTGACGACTTCGCCGACTCCATCGGGGTGCCGGTCATGGCCTCGGTGCGGGTCAGCCATCCCGCCCGGCGGGCGGGCTGGACCAAGCTCCTCGGCGCCTACCAGCCCGGGGCCGCCGACGCATGGCGGCTGGGCAACGTGCTGCGCGAGCTAGACCCCGCGGGCGACGGTTCCTCGGTCGCCGTGCTGTCACTGGTGCAGGACCGCAAGGCGCTCGCGCTCGGCCCCCAGTTGGCGGCCTTCGCCGCCAAGCAGGGCATTCCCGTCACCCTGGTGGTCGACTCCCGGCATGGCGGCAAGGTCACCAAGGCGCTGCGCGCCGCGTGCGCCGCGGGCGCGGGCGCGGGCCCGGCCGGTCCGGGACGGCCGGCCGTCGCCGTGATCAATCCCGACGATGCTGGCCTGCCGGCCGGCGGGCTGGTCATCGCCGCCGTCGTCGTCGACGGGAAGGCACCCCGGGTGGCGGCCACCATCCGCGCGACCACGACGATTCTGGGCGCCACCTCAGGTGCGGTCACGGCCCGGCAGCTCACCCGGGTCGCCGCCAGCGCGGCCGGAGACGGCCGTGACATTACCGGCATCCTGGTGGCGGACCCAGACCCCGACGACCCGACCACCGGTCGTCTTCCCCAGCTGGCCCGGCTCGGGTCACGACCGATGCCCACCCGCATGACCACGGCAGTGACGGAGACAATACAGTGACCGACAAGGACCAGGAGGTCCTGTTCTCCCCGAACGGGAACGGCGGCCTGCCCGGGCGGCTCGGGGCCTTCGACGATTTCAACCCGGTGCAGGACCGGCCCGCGGCCGCGTCCACCGCCCTGGTGAGCCTGGGATATCTCCGCGGCGCCCTGCGCCGCAGGAAAAAGTTCTGCGCTGTGCTGGCCGTAGTGGGACTGGTGCTCGGCATCGCCGTGATCAAGGCGCGCCCGCCGGCCGTCAAGGCGTCCACCTCGGTGCTGATCACCTATGAATCGGGCCAGGACCCCAGCAGCGAGGTGCTCAATAACCAGGGCATCGCGGCGAGCCGCACGGTCGCCGAGATGGCCATGGCCAAGCTGGGCCTGCACCAGAGCGTCAGCAGTTTCGCCGCGGGCACCGTCGTGACGGTGGTCACCGAGCGGATCCTGACCATCACCGTGAGCGCGAAGACGGCCGCCGAGGCGGTCAGCCGGGCGAACGCCGTGGCGACTTCGTTCCTCGCGCTGCACGCCAGCGAGATCGAGACCGATAACAAGCTCGTGCTGCAGTCAGTCCAGGCCGTGGTTAACCAGGCGCAGCAGGCGGTCTCCACGATCAACACCAAGATCAGCCAGACCACCGCGGAGTTGCCGTCCTCCGAGCGGACCAAGGAGCTCAAGGACCTCAACGCTCAGCTCACCCAGGCGCAGGTCACCCTCAATGTCGACGAGCAGACGCTGGCGGAGAACAAGGTCAACACCAGTGCGCTATCGGCCGTGTCCGGCAGCGTAATCCTCGACCCCGCCGTCGCCCTGACGTCCTCCAAGCACAAGACCGAGATCATCTACGCGGTCGTCGGGCTGATCCTGGGCCTGCTCGTGGGCATGGGGCTCGTGATCGTGCAGACGATCGCGTCGGACCGGCTGCGGCGGCGCGACGACGTGACCAGAGCCCTGGGCGCTCCGGTCAGGTACAGCGTGGGGGCCGTGCGGCTGAGCCGGTGGCGGCCGGGCCGCCACGGGCTGGGCGCCGCGGGCCAGCCCGCCGTCCGCCGGATCACCGCGTACCTGCGCGCCTCGGTGCCGCAGCCCCTCAAGGGCACCGCCGCTCTGGCGGTCGTGCCCGTCGACGACACCCAGGTCGCGGCGCTGTCCCTGGTGTCCCTGGCCGTGTCCTGCGCCAAGGAGGGACGCCGGGTCGTGCTGGCGGACCTGGCCGAAGGCGCGCCGGTGGCGGCTCTGCTGCACGCCCGCGGTCCGGGTGTGCGCACGGTCACGGCGAGCGGTGCGCAGCTGACCCTGGCCGTCCCCGGCCGCGATGACCTGGCGCCGGCCGGGCCGGTCGGCCGGGTTCCGGCTGACGCTCAGCACACGGAGTTCACCGCCGCGGTCCAGGAGGCCTTCGCCTCCGCGGACCTGCTGCTCACGCTGGTCACCCTCGATCCCTCGGTCGGCGCCGACTACGTGGCGAGCTGGGCCACCAGCGCGGTCGCGGTGGTCACCGCCGGGCGGTCGTCCTGGGCCAAGATCGCGGCGGCGGGCGAGATGTCGCGGCTGGCCGGCCTCTCGATCACCTCCGCGGTGCTGGTCGGCGCGGACCGCAACGACGAGAGCCTGGGTGTGACGGACGGGCTTGCCGCCCATACGAGCCTGGCTGACCTGGGCTAGGGCGAGAAATACGTGACGCTATGACCACCACGGTGCTTTCCTTCCAGGGCCGCCGGGCCGCCCGGCTGGCGCGCCCGGTGGAAGCCGACGAGCGGCTGGTCCGGTTCCGGGTCGGCCTCGCCTGGGGCCTGGTTTTCCTCAACGTCCTGACGTTCTACAAGGGCACCTGGAACCTGCTGCCGTTGATCATCCCGATCCCGTCGAAGATCGGCCAGCTCCTGACCCAGGGCTCGCTGCCCGCCGCGGTGCTGTTGGCCTGGTCGGTGAACCGGCGGATGCTCATCCGCCCGAACGTGTTCCTCAGCCTGCTGACCTTGCTGCTCATCGAGTCGCTCGTCTCGGCCGCCAACCTGAACGAGCACCTGGCCGGGACGCACCTGGATGGGATGCTGTACCGCAGCCTCCGGCTCGGCGAGTTCGTGGCCTTCCTCTGGCTGGTCACGCCGTTCGCGGGCCGGCGCGACCTGCTGCTGGTCAAGTGCCAGCTGAACTCGCTCTTTGTCGTGCTGGGCTCGGTGCTGCTCGGCCTGCTGATCGTCCCGCACCGGGCGCTGGCCAGAGGCCGGCTCTCCGGTGAGTTCTGGCCGATCACCCCGGTGCAGGTGGCGGACTACTCGGCGGTCGCCCTCGGGCTGGTGGTCGTGCTGTGGTTCTGCGGTGAGATGTCCGGGCGCCGCGCCGCGCCCGTCTCGGGCGTGCTCGTCGTCATGCTGCTGCTGTCGCATACCAGGACCGAGGTCATCGCGCTGGCGGCGGGCCTGCTCGTGGCCGGCCTGAGCATGTTCGCGGTCCGGGTCCGGGTCCGCCGGCTGTTCGGCAGCGTGGCCATCACGGTCTCGGTCGCGGTCCTCGCGTTTTCCGGCGTGCTGACCGCCTGGCTGGCTCGGGGCGAGAACTCCTCGCAGCTGTCGAACCTGACCGGCCGGACGAACGTCTGGACTTCGGTGGTCAACGACCCGCGTGACTTCTGGCAGATGACCTTCGGTTACGGGCTGTCCAGCAAGGCGTTCAACGGGCTGCCCATCGACAGCAACTGGATGTCCGGCTACTTCGACCTGGGCCTGGTCGGGGTGACCATCATCGCCGCGTTCCTGTTGTTCGTCCTGGTGGACGCCCTGTTCCAGCCGCGCGGGGTACGCCGGGCCCTGGCCCTGTTCCTGGTCACCTACCTCATCATCACGTCCTACACCGAGACCGGCCTCAGCGACGCCTCGATGTACCTGCTCGAGTTGGCCGTGGCCGCCTCGCTGCTCATCCCGCCCGACCCGGAAGGAGGCTGGTATGCGAGTGCTGCTGGTCCATAGCCGGTATCGCTCGGCCACCCCGAGCGGCGAGAACCGCGTCGTGGACCAGGAGAGCGAGGAGCTCGCGCGCGCCGGGCACGAGGTCAGGCGTTTCGAGAAGGACAGCGACGAGATCGAGCACTGGTCCGCTGCGCGCAAGGCGCTGCTGCCCGCCCGGGTGGTCTGGAGCCGCGAGTCCCACCGTGAGCTGGCCGCGACACTGCGTGCCTACCGCCCCGACGTCGTCCANNCCCGGCGACTTCATGCGCCAGGGCGCGGTCTGTCACGACTGCATGGACAAGCTGCCGGTCCGCGGGGTGGTGCACGGGTGTTACCGCGGATCGCGGGCCGCTACCGCCCCGCTGGTCGTGGCCAACATCGCGCACCGCAAGGCGTGGCGGTCGCTGGTCTCGGCCTACGCGTTCATCTCCGCCGCCCAGCGGGACCTGCACGTGGGTCTGCGCCTGCCGCCCAGCCGGGTCTTCGTCCGGCACAACATGGTTCCCTACCGGGGCATCCAGCCGGTGCCGCGCGATCCGGTGGTGGCTTACGTCGGCCGGCTCGAAGAGAACAAGGGCGTGCGGCTGCTGATGACGGCCTGGGACCGTTACCTCGCCTCATCCCGCGACCCGGGCCTGCGCCTGGTCATCGCGGGGGCCGGCTCGCTCGACCGCGAGGTGGCCGCCTGGGCCGCGGCCCGCCCCTCGGTCGACATGCTCGGGCTCATCCCGGCCGGCCAGGTCCGGGAGCTGATGTCACGGGCCCGCGCGGTGCTGGCGCCGTCGGTCTGGGAGGAGCCGTTCGGCCTGGTGGTCGTCGAGGCCATGGCGGCGGGCACGCCCGCGATCGCCGCCGGGCACGGCTCGTTTACCGAGCTGGTCACGCCGGGAGCCGACGGCGTGCTGTTCCGGCCGGGTGACCCGGACGCGCTGGCCGGCGCCGTGGCCGACGTCGCGGCGCACCCGGAGAAGTACGAGAGCTACGGGCGACGGGCCCGCGAGAGCTATGAGCAGAAGTTCAACCCGGATGACAGCCTCAAGCATCTGCTCGAGATCTACAGCTTCGCGATGACGTACCCAGCGTGGGGGCCGGCCGTCGTGGAGCAGATGCCAGATCACACGTCCTTAGGAGGACTGCAGCGATGCAATCGAATCTGCGGCGCCGGCTCGCCGCGTCGCCGTTTGGCCGGGGTGCCGCGCTGCCGCTGCGGACCATGGCCGTGGCGCGTTACGACGCTCGCGTCATCGGACGGTCGATCAACTGGCTGGTGCACGACCGCGAGAGACACAACTACTCCTACGACCTGGAGGACCGCAACCTGGATCAGCTCTGCTGGTTCGTGGCCGCGGTCACCGGGGCCGAGATCAAGCAGGTCCGGGCCTGGATGGAGGAACTGGACAAGGACGAGGACCTCAGAAGCGAGCTGACCCGGCGGCTGTCGGCCAATCCGTTCCGGAGCGTCGCCGCTACCGAACCGCACTGGGGCCGCCGGGCCGGCTGGTACGCCCTGGTCCGCGCGACCGAGCCGGAGCACGTGGTGGAGACCGGCACCCATCTGGGCCTGGGCTCCTGCATCATCGCCGCCGCCCTGCTGCGCAACGGGCACGGCCACCTGACCACGATCGACGTCGACGCCGATGCCGGGTACCTGATCAGCGAGCCGTGGGCGGGCGTCATCGACCGCAAGATCGGGAGCTCGGTCGACGAGCTCGCCTCGCTGCGGGACATCGGCATCTTCCTGCACGACAGCCTGCACACCTATGAATACGAGAACAGTGAGCTCGCGGCCGCCGAGCCGAACCTGCGGCCCGGCTCCATCGTCATGTCCGACAACGCCCATGACTCATCCGCCCTCTCCGAGTGGGCCGAACGGACCGGACGCCACTATCTGTTCTTCAAGGAGCAGCCGCGCCGTCACTGGTGGCCCGGAGACGGTATCGGAGTGGCCTGGGGGAAATGAGGCCGTTCAAGAGGTCCGTCCCGGCGGCCAGGAAATTGGTCCTGCTGGTCGCCGTGACCGGCTGCGCGGCCGTGTCCGGCTGCACCTCCGGCACGCCGGCCAGCACCTCCGGTTCGGCCCCGGCCGTCGCCGCTCCGGTGGCCGCGGCGCCCAAGGCGAGCCAGGTCTGCGGCAGCGCCGCGCTGAACTCCCCGTTCAGCTACACCGGCCCCGCGGGCCGGTACGCCAGCGGCAAAGCCGGACTGCCCAGCTACGGGACGGCCGGATCGGACTTCCCGGACGCGAAGGCGGGCGTGGTCGTGGCGCCCGGGACCCAGCGCTATGCCTCCTACCAACTCGATCCGGACACCGTCTACTACCTGCTGCCCGGCGTGCACGTCGGGACGTTTCAGGCGGACCGCGGCGACGCCTTCGTGGGCGGCCTTTCCGGCGGCACGGCCAGCGTCATGTCCGGAAGCTACACCGAGAACGAGGCCTTCGACTCGAATTTCTCCGACGGAAACCAGCCCGGCGTGACCATTGAGTACCTGACCATCGAGAAGTTCCTGGCCCAGGCCCAAGGCGCGGCGATCAACCAGAACGCCAACACCGGCTGGACCCTGCGGTACGACACGCTCACGCTGAACGCACCGGGCGCGGGGATGATCGCCGGCGCCGACAACACGCTCGAGCACAACTGCATGACGCTGAACGGCCAGTACGGATTTCAGTCTTCCGACGTCAACTCCTGGGGCCTGGACGCGCTGACCGGCGGACCCTATAACGTGACGATCGAGGACAACGAGATCAGCTACAACGACACCTGCGACTTCGAGGGCACGCTGACCAACGCGGCCATCGGCTGGTCGAAGTACAACCCGGTGCCAGCCCGGTACCGCAACCCGCACTGCGGCCAGGTCAACCCGGACGGGAACGAGGGCGGCTTCAAGCTCTGGAAGACCGACGGCGTGACGATCGAAGGCAACTACATCCACAACAACTGGGGCCCGGGCATCTGGGCCGACACGGACAACGCGAACACGACGTACACCGGCAACACGATCACCGGCAACGACGGCGACGCGATCATCGAGGAGATCTCCTACAACTTCTCGATCACCGGCAACTACATGGCCGACAACGACTGGGCCGGCGGGCTGAGCAACGCGGGATTCCCCAGCCCGGCCATCTACGTCAGCCAGAGCGGCAGCGACCGGAAGTTCGGCGGGGTGCCGCGCTGCCCGGAAGCCTCGTGCTCGGATCAGCCCGCGTACTCCAGCGAGTCCGTGATCAGCAAGAACACCTTCGTCAACAACGGCGGGAACGTGTTCCTGTGGCAGAATTCGGACCGCTTCTGCTCGGCCGGCTACGACAGCTTCTGCACGCTGGTCGACGGGGCGAACTCCGGACCGTTCACGATGTCGGCCTGCAAGGCCAACCTGCCGTCGGCGTCGGTCAACACGACCACGTACGCCAGCGCGCGTAGCGGGTCCCCGGCGCAGGACTGGTGGGACGGCTGCATGTGGTGGACCTCGAACGTCACGGTCAGCCAGAACACCATCTATTTCGACCCGGCGCAGATCCCGGACTGCAACAAGACCGACTGGCCCGACTGCGGGGCAGGCGGGGTGTTCGCCGAGTACGGCATCGCCAAGCCCTACGACCAGCCGCGGGGCTGGCCGATCCTCAGCCAGGTCACGTTTTTCGAGAACGACACCTGGTCGCGCAATGTCTACGACGGGCCGTCGCCCTTCTACGCCTGGAACCAGGG
>PLIQ01000107.1 GCA_003140115.1 Actinomycetota bacterium
GACGCGCCGCGGGCCGCGTGGGCCGGGTCGGCGTCGGGGAACACGATGAACGGCGCGTGCCCGCCAAGCTCCAGCGACACGCGCTTGATCTGTGCGGCCGCACCCTGGGCTAGCCGCTTGCCGACTTCCGTCGAGCCGGTGAAGGTCAGCTTGCGCACGGCCGGATTGGCCAGGAATTCGTCGCCCACGATCCTGGCCCGGTCGGCGGTGACCAGGTTCACGACGCCCGCCGGAATCCCGACCTCGTGCAGGATGCGGAACACCTCCACCGCGCACAACGGCGTCTGCTGCGCGGGCTTGAGCACGACCGTGCAGCCGGCCGCGAGGGCGGGTCCGATCTTCCTGGTCAGCATGGAGATCGGGTAGTTCCACGGGGTGACCGCGCCGACCACGCCCACCGGCTGGTGCAGGACCATGAACCGCTGGTCGGCGCGGGCCGAGGGGATCGTGGACCCGTAGACGCGCTTGGCCTCCTCGGCGAACCACATCAAGAAGTCCGCCGCGTACTGAACCTCGATCCGGGCCGTGCGCAGCGGCTTGCCCTGCTCGGTGGTCATGACCTTGGCCAGGTCGTCGGCGCGTTCTAGCATCAGCCGGTGCGCCTCGTACAGGTAGCCAGCCCGCTCGTATGCGGTCCGGGCCGCCCAGGCCGGGAACGCGGCCTCCGCGGCGGCCACGGCGTCGCGGACGTCCTGGGTCTCGGCCGCGCTGATCTGCGCGAGGACCTCGGAGGTGGCGGGGTTGGTAACGGGGAATGTGAGCCCTGATACCGCGTGCCGCCACTTACCGTCGACGTACAGCGTTCCTGAGCTGGTGTCCGGCAGTGCCATACAGGTCCTCCGTGCAGAACTGAATGATTCGGTAGTTGTCCAAGTGTAGACCAAAGACGCTAGCTCGCACGAGGCCGGTCAGCAACCGGCGGAAGCGAGGGACCAGCGGCTCGAGGGGGCGCCGTCGGTACCGGACCGCGCGGCCGGAAAGTGATGTATTGTTCCAAGCTTTTAGATACGATGAACAACTGTCCGGGTTGACTCAAGCTGGCCTGCGGCCTTCACGCGAGCGAAGGAACGGATTCTCAAATGGCGATTGGCAAGCTCTTCCACATCATCCACATGACCGGCGACCTGCCCGAGCTCGAGGCCTGGTACGACGATGTCTTCAGCGTCCAGCGCGGTTTCCTCGACCACCACTACATGGAGGGCGAGAAGCGGGACGCCTCGCTGGTCGTGCTGGGCGACTGCGTCATCGAGCCGCTGGCCCCCGCATTCCGGGTGGAGGGCTGGGACGCCATGCCGCTGGGTCGCTTCTACAACCGGTTCGGCACCCACTGGCACTCCATCGCCTGGTACACCGACGACGCGGGCGAGATCTGGCAGCGCTGCACGGACAACGGTGTCCGCGTGTTCGTGGAGGGCGGCGTGCGGACCACGGAGCGACCGTCGCCGAAGGCGGCGATCATGACCCACCCCAAGGACACCATCGCGCAGCTGGAGTTCATGAACCCGTACGGCACTTTGATGGAAGAGATGGACCCACGGCTCAAGCCCGGCTGGGATCCGAACTGGTGGGCGGACAACCACCCGCTCGGCCTGGTGGGCCTGGCCTACACCACCGTGCTCACCCGTGACCCGGACCGGGCCAAGCATGTCTACACCGACGTCCTGGGCGGCACGCTGATCCGCGAGAATTCCTCCGACCTGACCGGCACGAGCAACGCATACGTCCAGATGGGCGAGGCGATCGTCGAGCTGGCCACGCCGACCCGGGACGGCACGCTGGCCGCCGACGACATGGCGTCCCACGGCGAGATCCACCACGCCGCGGCGTTCCGGGTCCGGGATCTGGACCGCGCCGAGCAGTACCTGAAGAGCAAGGGCATCGAGTCGCTCGGCCGGGACGATTCGACCCTGCTGACCCGGCCCGATACTACGCAAGGGGTTCCGTTCCGCTGGACCACGAGCGACATCACAGTAGACCAGTGAGGCCAGTGAGGCCATGAAGGCTGATCCCTCCGCCACAGCCGGATCGAGCCTGGAGGGCGAGGCGGCCTCCGCCACAGCCGGATCATCGAGCCTCGAAGGCGGGGTCGTGCGCTATCGGGTCGCGGGCGCGGTGGCTGAGATCACGCTGAACCGGCCCGAGGTGCTCAACGCCATCAACGGCGCGATGCATCGCGGGATCCTGGCCGCGCTGGACCGGGCCGCGGGCGACGACACCGTCCGGGTGGTGGTCCTGCGCGGCAGCGGGCGGGCGTTCAGCGCGGGCGGCGACCTGAAGGCGGTGGCCGCGGGCGAGGACGTCGGGCACCCGGCGGCCTTGGGGCAGGCCATCTGGAGCCTGGCCAAGCCGGTGATCGCCGCGGTGCACGGCTACTGTCTCGGGCAGGCTTGCGAGCTGGCCGCCGTCTGTGATCTTACGGTGGCGACTACGAGCGCCAAGTTCGGCGAGGTGGAGATCGGCCTCGGCTGGGGGCCGCCCCTGCCCATCACGCCGTTCGTGCTCGGACTCAAACGCGCGAAGGAAGTCCTGCTGCTCGGCGAGATATTCGATGCCGAGCTCGCGATGCAGATCGGCCTGGTCAACCGGGTGGTCAGCGACGACGGACTGGACGCCGAGGTGGCCGGGATCACGGAGCGGATCGCGGGCCTCAAGCCCGAGGCGGTGGCGGCCAACAAGAGGCTCATCAACAGCCGCTACGAACGGGCCGGATTCGTGCCCGGGGCCGGGTGAGGAGGTTCGCGCGGCCGGGTGAGAGAAGGCTCGCGCGGGCGGGTGAGGAGGTTCGCGGGCGGGTCAGAGAAGGTTCGCGGCGGGTCAGGTCTGGACGGCGGCGCCGCAGGCGACTAGGTCCGCCGCGTCGGCCAAGCCCCAGGCGGTGAGCGCTTCGAGCGTGTGCTGGCCGGGGAGCGGAGCCGGGTCCGGTAGTTCGCCCGGGGTGCGGGAGAACCGTGGCGCGGGGGCCGGCTGGATGAAGCCGTCCCGGGTGACGTAGGTCTGCCGCGCGGTCAGGTGCTCATCGGCGGCGGCCTCGGTCAGCGACAGGACCGGTTCGACGCACGCGTCGGTCCCGGCGAAGGTCGCCGTCCACTGCTCGCGGGTCCGGTCCTTGAATCGGGCCGCCAGGAGTTCGCGCAACTTTGGCCAGTTCCGCGGGTCGGCCCGGTCGGGCGGGTCGGTGAGGCCGAGCCCGTCGATCAGGGCGGCGTAGAACCGCGGCTCCAGGGCACCGACCGCCATCCACTGCCCGTCCGCCGTCTCGTAGACGTCGTACCAGGGCACGCCGCCGTCGAGCAGGTTCACCCCGCGCTCGTCCCGCCACCAGCCCTGGGCCATCATCATCAGCGGCATGGCCAGCAGCGAGGCCACCCCGTCCACGATGGCGGTGTCGACGACCTGGCCCCGTCCGGACGTGGCCCGCTCGACCAGGGCCGCGCAGATGCCGTAGGCCATGACCATCCCGCCGCCGCCGAAGTCGCCGAGCAGGTTCGCGGGAAACTGCGGCGGGCCGCCCGCACGGCCCAGGGCGTGCAGCGCGCCGGTGCGGGCGATGTACCCGATGTCGTGGCCCACCGTGTTAGCCAGCGGGCCGTGCTGCCCCCAGCCGGTCATCCGGGCGTACACCAGGCGCGGATTGCGGCGCAGGCAGACCTCCGGGCCGACGCCTATCCGGTCGGTCACCCCCGGCCGGAAGCCCTCGAGCAGCACGTCGGCGACGTCGACCAGGCGCAGCAGCGCGTCCACCGCCCGCGGGTGCTTGAGGTCGAGCACGACGGAGTGGCGGCCGCGGTTCAGGAACTCTCGCTCGGGGCGGGCCTGGCCGGGCCCGGGGCGGTCGGGCCCGGGGCGGTCGGGGCCGGGGCGGTCGGGGGCAGGTCGATCTATGCGGAGGACGGTGGCGCCGGAGTCGGCGAGCATCATGGCGCAGAATGGGGCGGGGCCGATGCCCGCGAGCTCGATCACGCGGACGCCCGCCAGCGGCCCGGCCCGGCGCTCGGCTGGTGCCGGTGCGCTCACGTGGCTACCTCCGGATTGCGCTGGCGCGGTTCTTTCCTCTAAACCAGTACCACATCGGATACCTCGGGAGGCGCGGATGGAGATCGCGGGAAGCATCGCCCTGGTCACCGGCGGGGCGTCGGGTTTGGGCCTGGCCACGACCCGCCAGCTGCACGGCGCGGGGGCGTCGGTGGTCGTCTTCGACCTGCCCGGCTCGAACGGCCTGGCGGTGGCCAGGGACCTGGGACCCCGGGCCGCATTCTCGGCGGGCGACGTGACGAGCCCGGCGGACGTGGACGCGGCGCTGGACGCCGCGGGTGCGCTGGCGGGCGGGGTACCGCGGATCGTGGTCAACTGCGCGGGCATCGGCACCGCGGCC
The DNA here is from genome assembly GCA_003140115.1 of Actinomycetota bacterium. The sequence goes on from PLIQ01000107.1 coordinate 4,373, forward strand.
CGGACCACGAGCAAGGACGGCCCGTTCCCGCTGGAGTCCTTCACCCGGGTGATCCAGGTCAACCTCATCGGGACGTTCAACGTGATCCGGCTGGCCGCGTACCGGATGAGCCAGGCCGGCGAGGAAGCGGGCGAGCGGGGCGTGATCGTCAACACGGCGTCGGTCGCCGCGTTCGAGGGGCAGATCGGCCAGGCGGCCTACTCCGCGTCCAAGGGCGGCATCGTCGGCATGACGCTGCCGATCGCCCGCGACCTGGCCCGGCTGAAGATCCGGGTGATGACGATCGCGCCCGGCCTGTTCAACACGCCGCTGCTCGGCAACCTGCCCGACGAGGCGATCAAGTCGCTGGGCGAGCAGGTGCCCCATCCGGCCCGGCTCGGCGATCCGGCGGAGTACGCCGCGCTGGTGGCCCACATCGTGCAGAACCCGATGCTCAACGGGGAGACGATCCGGCTGGACGGCGCGATCCGGATGGGTCCCCGGTTAGGTCTCCGGCTGAGCTCTGTCCGGTTGAGCTCTGTCTGCCTGAGCTCTGTCTGCCTGATCGGGGCCGCCGCGCATGGTGGCCAGCAGGCGTTCGATGTCGGCCCGGGACAGCGACCGCTGCCATTCGGGGAGCACGCCGCGCATGATGAAGCCGCCCGGCGCGGGCTCGATGGAGGTGAGCATGACGTCGAAGGGGAGTTTGGGCAGGGGCACGTGAAAGGCCGGGACGCGCAGCGACAGGCGCCGGTCAAGCAGGTGCAGGGCCCGCGGCACGACACGGATCGACTGCCCGCCCGCGCCCGGCTCGACCTCCAGGCGTAGCCACGGCGCCCCGGCCAAGCCGACCTGCGGGACGCCCTCGTACATGGCCAGTTCCAGCCGCGGCGACACGGCGGCCAGCCAGCGGGTCGCGGCCTGAGCCGACAGGAACGCCTCGCAGCGGATGGGCGCGGCCACCAGCACCGGCTTGGTGCCGGGCCGCAGGTGCACGTTCCTGGCCAGGATCTCGAGCCGCTCGAACCGGTAGTCGTTCCATTCGACGTCCCGCGCGAGGATGCGGAGCTGGCCGTACTGGCCGACGGCCCGGGCCAGATCGGAACCTTCGACGGACAGGTCTTCCAGGACCAGGGTCAGGTCGCGGCCGGCGAAGGTGAACGTCCGCTTCTTGCCGATCAGCCAGTTCCGGGCGGTGTCCACGATCATCGTGAACGGGTCGCCGACCAGCAGACCCGGCTGGGGCAGGCCGAGGGAGGCGGCCGCGGCGGCGGACAGCGAGAGAACGTCGGTCAGGTTCCGCTTCCACTCATCGAGCCAGGGCCACCGCTCAGCCATGGAGCGTTAGGCAGATGCGGGTAGGCCGGACCGCGATCGCAGCGGGTCTTTGCGTAACGTAAGACACAGCTTCATGCTGACACGGCGCCTGCAGCCAGGCAACTTGCGGTCGTATTGTCCGGGTCGCGCTGGTGACCGGTGGGCTAACAGGGGGCTGGGGGGCAAACCGGATGGCCGTTCGGCATAAATGTTCGTGAGCGGACGCGAGGCGGTCCGTGACCAGGCCCGCCGGGGCGGTCCGGCACAATGAGCGATCAAGGAGGCAACTATGACGGAACGAGCATTGGCCGGCCGCGCGATCGTCGTGCTGGGTGCGACCGGGGGCCTCGGCCGGGCGGTCACCGAGCGGTTCCGGGCCGACGGCGCGTCGGTGCTGGCGTTCGACGCCCGGATCCCGGCCGCGCAGGAGCGGCAGGACCAGGTGGAGTACGTGGCGGTGGACGCGCTGGACGAGACCAGCGTCTCGGTGGCGTTCGCGCAGGCCCCGCCGGTCGCGGCGGTGGTCAACCTGATCGGCGGGTACGCGCCGCCGCAGGCCCTGTCCATGCTCGACATCGGCGTGCTCCGCCAGCAGTTCGAGGTGAACCTGGTGAGCGCGGCGATCGTCACCAAGTACGCGATGCCCATGCTGGCCGCGCGGGACGGCGGCGCGATCGTGCACGTCTCGAGCCGGGTCGCGCTGCAGAAGTGGGAGAACAGCTTCTCCTACAGCGTGAGCAAGCTCGGCGTGGTGCGCCTGGTCGAGGCGGCCGCGGTGGAGGGCCGGGCGGACGGCGTGCGGGTCAACTGCATCCTGCCCAGCATCATCGACACGCCGGCCAACCGGGCGGCGCTGCCCAACGCGATGCACCACCAGTGGCCGAAGCCGTCCGAGCTCGCGGCCGTGCTTTCCTTCCTGATCAGCGACGATGCGGTGCTCATCTCCGGGGCGGCGATTCCGGTGTACGGGCGGGTGTGAGGGGTGGACGTTCGGGGGGTGGGGGTGTTGCGGCTTGGGCGGGGGTGCTTCGAGCCGGAGCAGCGCCTGGTGATGGCGATCGTGCCGGGGGCGGGCGGGGACCCGGCGGTGGCCATGGCCCGGGTGCACGAGGCGGTGGCTGAGGGTGCGGACATCGTCGAGGTGTTTGGTGTGGCGTTTGGCGGGGCGTTTGGCGGGGTGTTTGGCGAGCGGGAGGAGGTTAGGCGGGTGGTGCCGTTTGTCGCGGCGGTGCGGGACGCGTATCCGGAGCTGGTGATCGGGGTGGGTACCGGGCGGGTGGAGGTGGCTCGGGAGGCTTGTGCGGCGGGGGCCGACGTCTTGCTGCTTGGCTTGCTGCTTGGCGAGGTGCTGAGTGGGCAGCTGCTGGGCGTGGCGGGTGAGTTTGGCGCGGGCGTGGTCTGCTCGCTGGCTCTGGCGGCGCGGGCCGTGCGGGCGGGCGTGGAGCCCGAGCGGGTCGTGGTCGAGGCGGAGGACTCCCGGCAGGTGGCGGATCTGGTGGCTACGGGGTGGCCGGTGCTGGTTTCGCTACCGGCCGAGGACCTGGGTGAGGACGTGGCTGCGGACGTGGCCGGGGACCTGGCTCGGGCGGCGGTTTTGGGGTGGCTGGGGGCCCGGGTGTTCCGGGTTGGGCGGGTGCGTGAGACCCGGCAGGTGCTGAGCATGGTCTCGGCGATCCGTGGTGATATTCCGCCCGCGTATGCGATGCGGGGGCTGGCCTAGTCCTGCCGCCGCGTCCTGCCCGCGCGTTTTGGCTTCGCGTCTTACTGCTGGCCGCGAAATGCCCTATTGCACGATAATAAGAGGTACAATAAGGGTATTGCTCCGGACCCAGGCAGCTGCAGCCGCGATATTTGCGCCAGCAGCCGCGGGACCGGATCTTTTTTTTGCTCGTACACGGCACGGTGCAGGCAAGACGCCACAGCCAAAGGACAGTGAGAACCCCGGGAGAATTCTCTCCCCGCCGCGATCTCCCCAGCACGACTGACCACCGCGTACGTCACCTAATCACTGACTTAAGGAGTCGGTTATGGGCATCATCGCATGGATCGTTCTCGGCCTGGGCGCAGGTCTGCTCGCCAATATGCTGATCCCCGGCAGGAGATCACAGGGCCTCATTTTGACCTGCGTGATCGGGGTCCT
>PLIQ01000504.1 GCA_003140115.1 Actinomycetota bacterium
ATCGCGCAGGCGAGGCCGCTTGATGAGTTGCAGCGCGCCCGGGTGGACATGCTGCGCGCGGAGATCGCATTCGCTTCGCGGCGGGGTAGCGACGCTGCGCCGCTGTTGCTGACGGCCGCGCGCCAGCTCGAGTCGCTGGACCTCGGGCTCGCCCGCGAGACCTACCTGGAGGCGTTCACGGCCGCGGTGCTGGCCGGGCGCCTGTCTCGTGGCGCCGACGTGACGGAGGTGTCACGAGCGGCGCGGCTGGCGCCCGCGCCCACGGCACCGCCCCGCGCGCCTGATCTTCTCCTCGACGGCCTGGCGCTGCTGGTCACGGACGGCCGCGGGGCCGGCACACCGCTGCTCAAACAGGCGCTGAGCGCTTTTCGCGGCCCGGACATCTCCGCCTCAGAAGGGCTGCGCTGGCTGTGGCTCGCCGGACGCGTGGCCGATGAGCTGTGGGACGACGAGAGCTGGGAGGTGCTGTGCACTCGCCACGTCACGCTCGCCCGGCAGGCGGGTGCGCTCACCGTGCTTCCGATCGCGTTGCGGTCCCGCATCTTCGTGCACGTGTTCGCGGGCGAGCTGGACGAGGGCGCGGCGCTGATGCAGGAGGTGCGCGCGGTCACCGAAGTGACCGGGACCCAGCTCGCGGCCTACGGCGCCGTCGCGCTCGCGGCCTGGCGAGGTCGCGAGGCCGAGGCCACCGAGCTCATCAGGGCCACCATCGACGACGTCACGAGCCGCGGTGAGGGCATGGGGCTGAGCATCAGCTATCACGCGCGCACAGTGCTCTACAACGGCCTCGGCCGCTACGCCGAGGCCAGGGCCGCGGCCGAGCAGGCTGGCGAGCATGACGATCTGGGCATCTTCGAGTGGGCGCAGGCCGAGCTGATCGAGGCGGCGTCCCGGAGCGGCGAGCCAGAGGTCGCGGTCGCTGCCCTGGACCGGCTCGCGGAGACGACCCGCACCGCCGGCACCGACTGGGCGCTGGGTATAGAGGCCCGCTCGCGGGCATTGCTGAGTGCGGACGACGCCGCGGAGGACCTCTACCGCGAGGCGATCGAGCGGCTCGGCCGGACCCGAATCCGCGTCGAGCTCGCCCGCGGCCACCTGCTCTACGGCGAATGGCTACGCCGCCGCGGGCGTCGCCTCGACGCGCGCGAGCAGCTGCGCACGGCCCACGAGCTGTGCACCGCGATGGGCCTCGAGGCGTTCGCCGAGCGCGCTCGCCGTGAGCTGCTGGCCACCGGGGAGACGATCCGCTCCTACGGAGTCGAGGCGCGCGAGGAACTCACCGCCCAGGAGGCGCAGATCGCCCGGCTGGCCGGGGAGGGGAAGACGAACCCGGAGATCGGCGCCGAGCTGTTCATCAGCCCGCGCACGGTCGAGTGGCACCTGCGCAAGGTGTACCCCAAGCTCGGCGTCAGCTCCCGCAGGCAGCTCCGGGAGGCGCTCGCCGACGCCGCGCGGACCTAGCCCCATCTTCGTCCCGGCACACACAACGAGGTGGACATCGACACGCAGTTCGAAGAACTCACCATCGCCGCCTTCCACACCGCACTGCGGAACGGCGAGCTGACCGCCGCCGAACTCGTCGACTGGTACCTGGCCAGGATCGCCGCGCACAACACGGCCGGTGCGAAGCTCCAGGCTGTGGTGACGGTGAACCCCCAGGCGCGCGCCGAGGCGGCCGCTCACGATGCGGCCTTCGCGGCGACCGCGAGGCTCTCCGGACCGCTGCACGGTGTGCCCGTGCTGGTCAAGGACCAGGCCGAAACGGCCGGCCTGCGCACCACGTTCGGCTCGATCCTGTTCGACGCCTACGTGCCGGCCTGCGACGCGACCCTGGTCACCAAGCTTAGGGAGGCGGGCGCGGTCATCTTGGCCAAGACGGCCATGTGCGACTTCGCGGCGGGCTGGTTCTCCTCCTCGTCGCTGACCGGCCACACCAAGAACCCCTACGACTCGGAGCGGGATTCCGGCGGCTCCAGCGCGGGCACCGCCGCCGGTGTCGCCGCGAACTTCGGGCTCGTCGGGATCGGGGAGGACACCGGCGGGTCCATCCGCGTCCCTGCTTCGTTCAACAATCTCTTCGGTTTGCGCGTCACCACCGGGCTGATCAGCCGCGCCGGGTTCTCGCCGCTGGTGCACTTCCAGGACACCCCGGGCCCGATCGGGCGAACGGTCGGCGACGTCGCGACGCTGCTCGACAGCATCGTCGGCTACGACCCGCAGGATCCCTTCACCGTAACGGCGTCGGCCGCCCCCGTCATCGGCGGCTACGCGCAAGCGCTCGACCTCGACGTCCCGCTGTCCACCTGGCGGATCGGGGTGCTGGAAACGGGGTTCGGCTCCGACACCGATCCCGCCGCTGCGCCGGTCAACCGCGCGGTCCGGGCGGCGCTCGCCCAGCTCACCGAGCTCGGCGTGGCCACGACCCCGGACCTGCAGATCGGCAACCTCGCCTACTGGATCGCCAACACCTCCGTCTACCTCCGGCAATCGAAGTCCGATATCGACGACTTCCTCGCGCGGCGACCCGACGCGCCCGTGTCGAGCTTCATGGAGATCTACGACAGCGGGCAGTTCCACCCGCTGAACGACCTGTTCCACGGGATCGCGGCCGGCCCGAGCACGACCGAAGGCGACGCGGAGTACCTGCGGCTCCGGCTCAACCAGGAGCACTTCAGGCGGCTGGTCCTGAACATCTTCGCCGTGCACCGGCTCGACTTCTTGGTGTACCCCACGGTGCAGGTGCTCCCGCCCACGCGCGACGAACTCGCCGCCGGGAAGTACAGCGCCCTCACCTTTCCCACCAACACCGTCATCGGATCCCAGGCCGGACTGCCAGCGCTCACCATTCCGGTCGGCTTCACCGAAGACGGCCTGCCCGTGGGCATGGAACTGCTCGGCACCCCGCTGGCCGAGACGAAGCTGCTCCAGTTCGCCCGCGCCTGGGAGACCTTCAGGCGACCCTGCCAGACGCCCGCCCTCCTGCGTCGGCCAGCGCCTCGTGGAGCTGTCTACGGGAGCTGATGCCGAGCTTTGGGTGTACCTTGCGCAGGTGCCACTCGGCCCCGCTGTAGCGTGCGGGATCACACCCAGCCCGCAGCAGCCAACTACGCAGAATGTCGGACCTAAACGTGAAGATAAACGCAGGTCAAACGTGAAAACCATTGGGAGCCGGTGAGCGGGATCGAACCGCTGACCTGCCGTTTACAAGAAG
>PLIQ01000139.1 GCA_003140115.1 Actinomycetota bacterium
GGGGAAATCAAGGCTCATGGACATGATGGTAAGTCGCGTTCCGCACCCGCGGCATCGGCCCGGTTGAGCAGGGTCTTAGCGCTGGCCCTGGACCGTGATCCGGTAGACGTTGACCTGATAGGTGCCGGCCGGGTCGGGCGGCAGCTTGGTGAACCAGACGAGCAGGTAGCGGGCGTGAACCGGGGTGCCGAGCCGCAGCGTCAGCGTACCGCTGGCGGTCGAGGAAGCCACCGGCGGCAGGTCGGCCAGCACCGGCTGGCTTCCGGCCCGCAACTGGAGGCTGGCGCCCGCGGCACCGCCGAGCGAGAGCCGCACCGAGGAGATCGTGACCGGACGGCCCATGTCGAGCAGCAGGCCGGTGCCCGCCTGCATGTCCCCGAAGTCCGCGGTGGCGTACCAGTCGCTGTACCAGGGCGTGGCCGGGTCCCCCGCGATCGCGAGCGCGGCCCGCTGCGGGTCGTCACCGTCGGCGGTCCCGGCCGGGCCGAAGGCGGTCACCTGGGCCGGGGTCAGGGCCCGGACCGCCACCGGGCTGGCCGACGCGGTCGCGGTCGGGCTGGCCTGCGCGCTGCTGGCCTTCGCGATGCCGGTCTGGACGCTGGGCGTGGTGGCCGACACCGCCGCGGGCTGGCCGGCGTGGGTCGGCCGCTGGCCCGAGGCGTCGGCCGCGCGCTGGGTCTTGCCGACTCCGGAGGCGAACTTGTAGCCGGCGAAGCCGATCACGGCCAGCACCAGGACGGCCAGGGCGGCCGTCCACCGGACCCGGCGCCGCTCGCGCTTCCTGACCGGCAGGACGGGCTGGAAGGCCTCGGCCGCGGTCATCTCCTGGGCGGACCGCCACGTCTGGTCGAACTCCTCGATCAGCGACGCGGGACCGGTGCCCACCGCCTCGGCGATGGCGCGGATATGACCCCGGGCGTAGAAGTCACCGCCGCAGGCCGCGTAGTCGTCCTGCTCGATGCCCTCGATGATGTTCTCCCGGACCCGGGTGCGCGCGCTGACCTCGGCGATGGACAGACCGGCATGGCGACGGGCCGCGGCCAGTGTCGCGCCGATGCTCACGCCCGCCTCCCAGGCTGACCGACCGATTCCCCTTCCGGCAAAGGGCTGCCGAGGGAGCATGCCCGGATCCGGCGGATTCTAAGCCGGTTCACCCGGCAGCCCGGCGATCACGCAGCGCGGCGCCCTTGGCCCGGGCCTGGTCGGCCAGGTGCGCGGCGAACGAGACGAGCCGGGCACGCAGCGCCGCGGCGGCCGGGTCCTCGGCGGCGGCGAGGATGCGGACGGCGAGCAGGCCGGCGTTGCGCGCGCCGCCGATCGCGACGGTCGCGACCGGGATCCCGGCTGGCATCTGGACGATCGACAGCAGCGAGTCCAGGCCGTCCAGGGCGGCCAGCGGAACGGGGACGCCGATGACGGGCAGCGGCGTGACCGAGGCCAGCATGCCCGGCAGGTGCGCGGCGCCGCCCGCGCCCGCGATGATCACCCGCAGGCCGCGGTCGGCCGCCGACGACCCGTACTCGATCATGTCCCGCGGCATCCGGTGCGCCGACACCACGTCCGCCTCGTACGGGACGGCGAACTCGTCAAGCGCCGCAGCCGCGGCCTGCATGACCGGCCAGTCCGAGTCGCTGCCCATGACGATCCCCACCACCGGGTTCACGGGCCGTCCTCCTGGCCCCAGCGCAGGTAGCTGGCGGCCCGGCGGGCCCGGTCCGCGAGTTCGGCCGGGTCGCGGTGGCTCCGGTCGGCGGTCACCGTGACGTGGCCGATCTTGCGGCCGGGACGAACCGGCTTGCCGTACATGTGCACCTTGACCGCCGGGTCGCCGGCCATCACGTGGATATACCGGTCGTAGACATCGTCGTCGTCGCCGCCCAGCACGTTGGCCATTACGGTCACCGGCGCGGCCTGCGCCGGCGACCCGAGCGGCAGGTCCAGGACGGCCCGCAGGTGCTGCTCGAACTGGGAGGTGACCGCGCCCTCGATGGTCCAGTGGCCGCAGTTGTGCGGGCGCATGGCCAGTTCGTTGACCAGCAGCCCGCGTGAGGTCTGGAACAGCTCCACCGCGAGCAGCCCGGTCACGTCCAGCTCGGCGGCGATCCGCAGCGCCAGCTCCTGCGCTTGCACCGCCAGTTCGTCGGCCAGCCCCGGCGCGGGAGCGATCACCTCGCGGCAGATGCCGTCCCGCTGGACGGTCTGCACCACCGGGTACACCGCCCCCTGCCGGTGCGGCGAGCGGGCCGCGAGCACGGCCAGCTCGCGCTCGAACGCGACGTACTCCTCGGCGATCAGCGCCAGGCCGTGCGCGAGGACGGCCTGGGCTTCGTCCGCCGAGGCGCACACCCAGACGCCCTTGCCGTCGTAACCGCCGCTGACCGCCTTCAGCACCACCGGCCACGACCCGGCCGCGAACGCCTCCACCTCGGCGATCCCGTTCACCGGCGTGAACCGCGGGCAGTCGATGCCCAGGCCGGCCAGCCGCTCCCGCATGGCCAGCTTGTCCTGGGTGAAACGCAGCGCCGCGGCGGCGGGCCGGACCGGGACGCCCGCCTGCTCGAGGGCGGCCAGGTGCTCGCCTGGCACGTGTTCGTGGTCGAAGGTGAGCACGTCGCACCCGGCGGCGAAGTCGCGCAGGTCAGCCAGGGAGCGGTAGTCCCCGAGCTGCGTCCCGGCGGCCACCTGGGCGGCGCTGTCGGTCGCCGAGCCGGCCAGGACGCGGAATCCGACGCCCAGGCCGTTGGCCGCCTGGGCGGTCATCCGGGCCAGCTGGCCGGCGCCCACCATGCCGACCACGGGCACCACGGGGTCCCCGCCCCGGGTGGCGCGGGGCGGCGCGCCGGGTACTTCCAGGGAGCTGGTCACGGTCCGTACCCTACGTGACCGGTGGCACGCAGGTGAGGAGGACAGGAACCACGGGTCGTTCGGCATAAATATGGAAGCCTGGCGGGGCGAAAGTTAACTTCGGGGATACACCGGGCCGGGGTCGCGGATCTATGATCACGGCAACCGAAGGAGCAGGCTGATGGCAACACGCGACCAGGACGTTACCCACGGCAGCGGCGCGGAAGCGGGCGTGCTGGTCCGCGAGGGCAGTTACGGCAGCCAGGTCATGACCGTCGAGCCGGGCGGCGCGGAATTTATCCCGCTGAACGAGCGGCACGGCCGGCCGATCCAGCTGTTCTGGACCTGGACCTCGCCGAACATGGAGTTCGCCACGATCTTCGTCGGCGTGCTCGCGGTGTCGGTGTTCGGCATGGGCTTCTGGTCGGCGGCGCTGGCCCTCATCCTGGGTAGCGCGATCGGCGGCGTGACCCAGGGCATCTTGTCCCTGCGCGGCCCGAAGTACGGGGTGCCGCAGATGGTGCTGAGCCGCCTCGGGTTCGGCTACTGGGGCAACGCGCTGCCCGCCGGGCTGAACGCGGTCACCGCGGGCATCGGCTGGTTCGCGGTCAACAGCGTCAGCGGCGCGCTGGCGCTTAACGTGCTGACCCACCTGCCGCAGGTACTCTGCCTGCTCATCGTCGTGGCGCTGCAGGTGGTGGTCGCCTTCTTCGGCTACAACCTGGTGCACCTGTTCGAACGGTACGCCTTCCCTATCCTGACCGTGATCTTCCTTATCGCGTCCGGTGTCGTGCTGAGCAAGGCCCACCCCGGCGCCACCCACCACACGTTTCCGGGCGCGTTCCTGCTGACGTTCGGCGCGTCGTTCGGCTACGCGGTCGGCTGGAACCCGTACGCGGCGGACTACACCCGCTACTTCAGGCCGGATGCCAGCAGGCGCGGCATCGCCTGGTGGTCCGGGAGCGGGCTGTTCCTGTCCTGCGCGCTGCTCGAGATCGTGGGCGCGGCCGTCGGCACCGCGGTCAGCGCGGACAAGGCGACCGCCGGTCCCGGCGGCATGACCAGCCTGCTGGCCACCCCGCTGGCCGACCTGACGCTGCTGGCCATCGCGCTCGGCGCGGTCTCGGCCAACGTGCTCAACATCTACTCCGGCGCGCTGTCCTTCACCGCGATCGGCATCAAGCTGCCGCTGTCGCTGCGGCGGGCGATCGTCGCGCTGGGGTTCGGCATCATCGGGTTCTTCCTGGCCTGGTACGGGCTGTCCAATGTAAGCAAGTACGAGAACTTCCTGCTGATCATCGCGTACTGGATCGCGCCGTGGCTGGCCGTGTACTTCTGCGACCTGTGGCTGCGGCGCAACCCGGACGAGGCGCTGCTGTTCTGGACGCGGCGGACGAACTGGGCTGGGCCGGTGGCCATGCTCGTCGGCATGGGCATCTCGATCTGGCTGTTCTCCAACCAGACCGAGTACGTGGGCGTGGTGCCGACCCATGTGCCGTCGGTCGGAGACCTGACCTTTGAGGCCGGCTTCCTGATCACCGCGGTGGTGTACCTTGGCTGGCACGCCGTGGCCCGGACCGGGCGGGAGAACACGCTGGCGGGCTGAGCGCGGCGCGGGCTGAGCTCCGGGCGGTTTGAGAGGGGCGGCTCAGGGAAGAGTAAGCCGGCACCCAGGCGTAGCCGGTAGCATGTGCGGGTCTTGCTTGAAGCCTGCCGGGGGTTTGCGCAGGCCGCTCCTGACGTCGTACATGCCGAAAGGACCCTTTTCTATGCCCAGGATGGCAAGCCTCCGCAAGCGCTTGACCGACCTGATCCCGGAACTGGCAAGGTTCGGCGTGGTCGGGCTGATCGGGTCGGTCATCGACCTGGGCGGCGCGGACTACCTGCACATCCACATGGGCATCGGGCCCCTGGTGGCCAAGGCGGCCTCGATTGCCGCGGCCACGGTGATCACCTATCTGGGCAGCCGGTTCTGGACCTTCCGGCACCGGGTCAACCAGGCGCTGCTGCGCGAGGGCCTGCTGTTCGTAGTGCTGAACATCATCGGCCTGGCCATCGCCGAGGTCGTGATCGCGGCCACCACGTACGGGCTCGACATGAAGTCGGAGCTGGCCTACAACGGGGCCAGCGTGGTCGGCACCGGGCTGGCGACGATCTTCCGGTACTTCTCGTACAAGAAGTGGGTCTTCCTGGCGGGCGCACCCGGCACCGTGGTGGCGGCCGGAGAGGCGGCGGTGTCCGGGATCGTCGACTCGGCCGAGACGAGCCCGGTGGGTGTGGCGCTGACGGGTGCCGGTGACGGGCCGCCGTGGGAGGAGCTCGAGCCGCCCGGCTACTCCCCCGCTTGGGAGCACCTCGAGCCGGCCGACTCCGACGGCGGGCGCCGCTGACGCTTGTCAGCGCTCACTAGGCGGGGCCGCGGACCGGCTGGGTGCCGGGCCGCAGCGGGTGCCGGGGCAGGAACACCCCGAACGTGGCGGGATTGGCCTTGACCAGCACGACCCGGCCGCCGTCGGCGGCGGCCATGGTCCGGGCCAGCGCCAGGCCTAGCCCGGTGCCCTCGGGGCGGCCGCTGACGCTCCGCTCGAAGATGCGCGAAACCAGGTCCGGCGGGACGCCGTTACCCTCGTCCCGGACCTCGATCACCACCGACCGCGCGCTCTGCGAGGTCTGGATGGTCACCGTGCCGCCGCCGTGCATCAGCGCGTTGTCCAGCAGGGTCGCGAGCACCTGGGCCAGTCCGCCGGGAGTGACGTGGGCCTGCAGGTCGCGCACGCCGATGACGACCAGCTTGCGCCGGGCCCGGCGGAACGCGGGCTCCCACTCCACGACCTGCTGTTGCACGATCTCGTCGATGCCGGTCAGCTCGGCCGAGGCCGCGGTCGCCCGGCGGGCCGGGCTGAGCAGCTGGGTGACGACGTCGGCGAGGCGTTCGGCCTGGGCCAGGGCGGCGCTGCCCTCTTCGCGCACCACGTCGGGGTCGTCCGCGGCGGCGATCATCTCCTCCAGCCGCATGGACAGCGCGGTCAGCGGGGTGCGCAGCTGGTGCGAGGCGTCCACGGCGAGCTCACCGCCCGCGGCGAGCAGGCTGGACAGGCGCCGGGCCGAGCTGTCCAGCCCGTCGGCCACCTGATCCAGATCGGCCACCCCGTACCGGCGGCCGAGCGGGCGCGGGTCCCCGGCGCCGAGCCGGGCGGCGGCTTCGGCGAGTTCCTCGACCGGCCGAGCCATCCGGCCCGCGAGCACCCCGGCCAGCCAGGCGGCCAGGGCCACCGCCCCGGCCATCAGCCCGGCCACGACGGCCACCGCGCCCGCGCCGCGCCCGGTGACGATGACCAGCGCGGGCACGCCCACCACCAGGATCGCGGCCACCGCCACGGAGAAGATGGAGAACCATAGCCTCCTGCGCACGGCTCAGCCCGCAGTCGCCGCGAGGGCCCCGTCCGGGCTAGTCGCCGCGTTCAAAGCGGAACCCGACGCCGCGGACCGTGGTGATGTACCGGGGGCTGTGCGCGTCGTCGCCGAGCTTGCGGCGCAGCCAGGAGATGTGCATGTCGAGCGTCTTGGTGGAGGTCCACCACTTCGCGTCCCACACCTCGCGCATGATCTGCTCGCGGGTGACGACCTTGCCCGCGTCCCGCAGCAGGATCCACAGCAGGTCGAACTCCTTGGTGGTCAGGTCCAGCTCGACGTCGCCGTGCCAGGCCCGGCGCGCGTCGGGGTCGATCCGCACGCCGAGTACCGCGGAGCCCTCGGCCGTCCCGCGCCGCAGCAGGGCGCGGACCCTAGCCAGCAACTCGGCCAGCCGGAACGGCTTGGTCACGTAGTCGTCGGCGCCCGCATCCAGGCCCACCACGGTGTCCACCTCGTCGGCGCGGGCGGTGAGGATCAGCACCGGCACCGTGTAGCCGCTGGCCCGGACCCGCCGGCAGACCTCGAGCCCGTCGAGCTCGGGCAGGCCGATGTCGAGCAAGATCAGGTCGACGCCTTCGCCGAGGGCCCGGTCCAGCGTGGCCGGCCCGTCCGCGGTGACATCCACGTCGTACCCCTCGCGGCGCAGGGCCCGGGACAGGGGCTCGGAGATGGAGGCATCGTCCTCGGCGAGCAGCACGCGAGTCATACCTAAATAGTAAAGGAAAGGTAAAACGTTTGCCGCGTAAGCGGGGTTGGCCCTCACGCGGGGCTGATGCCGTGGCGGCGGCGGGGCGGGGTGCGGTCGCGGCCGCGGGCGACGGCGAACCGGCGGATCAGTTCGTCGCGCAGGTCCTCGGGCTCCACCACGTCGTCCACGACGAGTTCGGAGGCGAGCCGCAGGATGTCGATGTCCTGCTCGTAGTCGCGGCGGAGGCGGTCGGTCTCGGCGGCCCGCTCGGTCTCGTCGGCGATCTGCTCGAGCTTGTTCGCGTAGACGGCGTTCACCGCGGCCTCGGCGCCCATGACCGCGATCTTGGCCGTCGGCAGGGCGAGCGTCGCGTCCGGCTCGAAGCCGGGGCCCGCCATCGCGTACAGCCCGGCCCCGTAGGCCTTGCGGACCACGACGCAGATCTTGGGCACGGTGGCGTCGGACATGGCCGCGATCATCTTCGCGCCGTGCCGGATGATGCCCTGCCGCTCCACGGCGGTGCCGACCATGAAGCCCGGCACGTCGGCCAGGAACAGCAGCGGGATCCCGAACGCGTCGCAGGTCTGGATGAACCGGGCCGCCTTGTCCGCCGAGTCGACGAACAGCACCCCGCCCTTGAACATGGGGTTGTTCGCGATCACGCCGGTCACCCGGCCGTCCAGGCGGGCGAAGCCGGTGACGAGCTCCCGGGCCCACAGCGCGTGGATCTCGAAGAACGAGTCCTCGTCGGCCACGCCGCGGACGAACCGGCGCATGTCGAAGGCCTGGCGCTCGCTCTCGGGCACCAGCGCCCGCAGGTCAGTCGGCTTGGGGTCCCGCGCCGGGAACACAGGCAGCGGCGCGGACCAGTTCTGCGGCAGGTAAGACAGGTAAGCCCGGACCGCGTCCAGCGCTTCGGCCTCCGAGGACGCCAGGAGATGCCCGCTGCCGGACACGGTGCAGTGCAAGCGGGCACCGCCCATCTCCTCCAGCGTGGTCTTCTCGCTGACCACCATCTCGACCATCCGCGGGCTGCCCAGGTACATCGAGGCGTTGCCGTCCACCATCGCGGTGAAGTCGCAGAACGCCGGGATATACGCGCCGCCCGCCGCCGACGGGCCGAACAGCGCGCAGACCTGCGGGATCGAGCCGGAGGCGCGGATCTGGGTGCGGAAAATACGCCCGGCGCCGCGGCGGCCGGGGAACATGTCCACCTGGTCGGTGATCCGGGCCCCGGCCGAGTCGACCAGGTAGATCATCGGGATGGCGGTCTCGTAGGCCTGCTCGATGATCCGGATGATCTTCTCCACGGTGCGGGCGCCCCAGGACCCGGCCTTGACCGTGGAGTCGTTGGCCATCAGCGCGACCGGGCGGCCGTCTAGCAAGGCGGTGCCTGTGATCACGCCGTCCGCGGGCAGTCCGTCGGCCAGGGCGTTGGCGTACCGGCCGTCCTCGGTGAAACTGCCCTCGTCGGTCAGGACGGCGATCCGCTCGCGGGCGAACAGCTTGCCGCGCGCGGCGGCGGCCTCGTGGTAGCGGGTGGCGCCGCCGCGCTCGATGCTCTCGCGCAGCTTTCCGAAGTCAGTCATGGAGCGATTGTCCTGGTGCGGGGGCCGGCCCGCAGCACCTGGGAGGGCAGGGTGCGACCGACGATGCTCTCCGCCTCGGCGGCCGCGGCGATCATCGCCTCCAGGTCGATCCCGGTGGCCACTCCCATGTCCTGCACCATGTGCACGAGTTCCTCGGTGGCGATGTTGCCCGTCGCGCCCGGCGCGTAGGGGCAGCCGCCCAGGCCGCCGACCGAGGCGTCGAAGTCGGACACGCCGAGCTCCAGCGCAGCCAGCACGTTGGCCAGCCCGGTGCCGCGCGTGTTGTGGAAGTGCAGGTTCAGGGCGGTGTCCGGATGGGCCGAACGAAACGCCCCGACCAGCGCCCGGACCCGGGTCGGCGTGGCCATGCCGGTCGTGTCGCCGAAGGAGGCCGAGTCGGCCCCGTCGGCCAGGGCCCGCCCGGCCACCGACACCACCCGGCTGACCGGCACGTCGCCCTCGTACGGGCAGCCCCAGGCGGTGGACACGATGACCTGCACGGTCGCGCCGCGGTCGTGGGCGACCGAGATGATCTCGGCGATCTCCTCCAGCGACTGCCCGGTGGACCGGTTCACGTTCTTGCGGTTGTGCGTCTCGGAGGCCGAGACGACCGCCTCGAGTTCGGTGCAGCCGACGTCGAGGGCGCGCAGGGCACCACGGAGGTTCGGCACCAGGGCCGAGTACCTGACCGACGGGGCCCGGACCGCGCGCTTCCACACCTCTTCGGCGTCGGCCATCTGCGGGATCGCCGACGGCCGCACGAACGACACCGCCTCGATCCGCTGCACGCCGGTGCCGGACAGCCGGTCCAGCAGCGCCACCTTCGCGTCAGTCGGCACCGGGTCCTCGTTCTGCAGCCCGTCCCTCGGCCCGACCTCGCGCACCGAGATCCGGTCCGGCAGTTCCCAGCTCATGCTCTGTCTCCCCGCTCGCCTGCAAACCAAGGCTCGCTCACGCTGTGTCTCCCCGCTCGCCCGCAGACCAAGGCTCGCTCATGCCTTCAGGCTAACCGGCCGCGGGAGTTAGCCGGCCGGCTGAGCAGGCGTTCAGCGGGCCTTATTGCGGCTCGGAGAAAATTCAGGAACTTCTCCATGGCTACTCCCAGGTCAGCCGCTATAACTACAGGTGAGGGGGTACAGAGATGGCTGCAGATGGCTTGACCCGCCGGCAACTGCTGGGGCGGGGCGCAGTGGTGACGGCGAGCGTGGGCGGGCTGGCCGCGGCGGGCGGGGCCGGTTACGCGTGGCCGCGGCCCGCGGCGGCGGCCACCAGGCCCTCGCGTTCCAGGTCGCGGTAGGC
>PLIQ01000491.1:0-1066 GCA_003140115.1 Actinomycetota bacterium
CGCCACTCCAGCGGCGGTTGTTGCTTCCGAAAACTGATATCACTATGCTAAGTAAGTAATATCGAGGAAGTCAAGCGGAGGTGGTACGGATGACGACCCAAACTCCGGTCCGGACAGATCAGCTGCCGACCCCGGCCCCGACCCCAGTGGCCGAGTATAAGGCCTGGTCAACACATGGCATCAAGGTTCTGGTGGCCGCGATCGTAGGGTTGCTCGCGGCGGCGGCGCTGGGGTGGTACGCGGGCAAGCAGACCGGGGATACCAACCCCGCGCTGGCCTGGGCGGCCGCAGTCGTGCTGATCGCCGCCGTGTTGCTGCTGGTCGGCCTGACGTCGGTCGTCCCGGGCCAGGCGCGCGTTATCCAGCTCTTCGGCAAGTACCGCGGCACGATACGAGATTCCGGGCTGCAATGGGTGAATCCGCTTACCCGCCGCATCAAGGTTTCCACCAGGATCCGCAACCTCGAGACGGCGCAGGCCAAGGTCAACGACGCCGACGGTAACCCGATCGAGATCGCCGCCGTGGTCGTCTGGGAGGTCCAGGACACGGCCAAGGCCATCTATGCCGTCGACGAGTACACCAAGTTCGTAGCGATCCAGACCGAGACCGCGGTCCGGCACGTCGCCTCCAGCTATCCCTACACGAGCCACACCGAGGGCGAGCTGTCGCTGCGCGAGAACGTGGCGGAGATCACCGGGCAGCTCTCGGCGGAGATCGCCGACCGGGTTCGATCGGCTGGGGTAGCCATCATCGAATCCCGGCTGACCCGGCTATCCTACGCAGCGGAGATCGCCCAGGCCATGTTGCGCCAGCAGCAGGCCAGCGCGGTGGTCGCGGCCAGGCACCGGATCGTCGAAGGCGCGGTCGGCATGGTCCAGATGGCCCTGAAGCGGCTGGAGGAGGAGAACGTGGTGCAGCTGGACGAGGAGCGTAAGGCTGCCATGGTCTCCAACCTGCTCGTCGTCCTGTGCAGCGAGCAAGCTACCCAGCAGGTCGTCAACACCGGTTCCCTGTACTAGTGACCGAGCGCAAGCAAATCCTGCTGCGGCTGGACCCGGCCGTCCAC
>PLIQ01000491.1:1080-2647 GCA_003140115.1 Actinomycetota bacterium
ATGTCGGCGCGCTTCCCGCAGTCAGCGCGCTCCCCGGTTCGTGCCCGCCTGGGGCCGTGCGTTTACATGGTGCGGTGACTGAGCAGCGCCGGCCAGCCCCCGCGGAAGCCGGCGCAGCGATCCGGCGTTCTGACGTGCTCGCCCTCGGCAGCTTCGTGGTCCTCGGGCTGCCCGACGGCATCCTCGGCACCGCGTGGCCGTCGATGCGTGCCACCTTCGGCGCGCCCGTCGGTGACCTCGGCCTGATCTTGCTGCTGGGCACGGCCGGATCCGTGCTGGTCACGGCCTTCGTCGGGACCCTCATCAAGCGCCTCGGCGTGCCCGCCCTGCTGGCCGCGGCCGGGTTGTGCTCGACGGTGGGGGTCACCGGCTACGCGCTCGCGCCGGGGCTCGGCCTCGTGCTGGGCGTGTCCGTCCTGAGCGGCGCGGCGGCCGGCATGATGGACGCCGGGCTCAACACGGCGGTCGCTCTGACCGGCAGGCAGCGGCTCCTCAACCTGCTGCACGGCGCGTACGGCGTCGGCACCGCGATCGGCCCGCTGGTCGTGACCGCCGCCATCCTCACCGGCTCGTGGCGGCCGGCCTACCTGACGCTGACCGTACTCGACCTGGTCGTCGCCGGCTCCTGGCTGCGTCAGCGACGACGCGACGGGCCTGTGTCGGCCTCCGCCGAGCAGGCGCAGGCCGCCGATCCGGAGTCGGGCTCGCAGTGGTCCCGGCGCCGGTACGGCGCGGTTGTGACGGCCGGTATGGCCGTGTTTTTCCTGTACACCGGCTTCGAGGTCGGGGCCGGGCAGTGGGAGGCGAGCTTCTGCCGCGGGCACCTGAGCCTGTCCACGGCCGCGACCGGCCTGGCCACGTTCGGCTACTGGGGCGCGCTGACCGTCGTGCGGATCTCCCTGGCCCTGGTGCCCCGCCCGGTCGCGCCCCAAACTGTAGTGCGGTCCGGCAGCGGCCTGGCCGTGATCGCCGCGGCGGTCATCTGGTGGCAGCCGGGCCCGACCGCCACCGTGATCGCCTTCGCGGTCCTCGGCGGTGCCCTGGCCGGGGTGTTCCCGGCCCTGATCACCCTCACCCCGGCCCGCATCGGGGAGCGGCGAGCCCAGCACGTCATCGCCTGGCAGGTGGGCGCCGCCGCGGCCGGCGGCGCGGGAGTCTCCGCTCTGATCGGCCTGCTCATCAGCATCACCAGCCTGGCCGTCCTCGGCCCGTCGCTGACCGCGCTCGCGGTACTGCTCGTCGCCTCCGAGCTGATCCTGACCCGGCTCGCCCCGGTCCCGGTCCCGGTCCCACGGTCCGCGAGCCGTCCGCCGCGTTAGATCGGGTACCTCGTCGGCTCGGTGATGTGCTGCCGTCCGGAGGGCATGGTCCACCGGACCTGGCCCCCGGGAAGGTGCTCAGCTTTCCAGCGGGGGTCCTGTTTCATCCGGTGGCAGTGTCGGCACTTAGGGTCGCCATTGCACAGGCACGACCGCCCGCCCGCCTCGTACGGAATGTTGTGCTCGAAGTCCGCGCGTGTGGCGGGTCGCCGGCATCCCGGCCCGGTACATGTCGCGTGCCGGACCTC
>PLIQ01000201.1:0-8573 GCA_003140115.1 Actinomycetota bacterium
CCGGCGCCTTCTCCTCCAGCCGGAGTACCAGCAGCCCCCACCCGGACCGCAGGATGCCCCCGTTCAGCCCGGCCTTCTGCCGCACGTTCCGGCCCGGGTTCTCCCGGGTACCTTTCGCGGACCGGGTCATGTTCGTGATCTTCAGATCTTCGACCCGGATCAGGTCAAACCGCCACACGAGGTCCGTGGACACCTTCTCGGCCCAGTCTTTGCGCCGGTCCCTCTCGCGGGCCCGCAGCCGGGCGATCGCGTGCTTAACCCGCCCGCGGCGGTTCGAGCCCCGCCTGGCGCAGGCCAGCCTGCGCTGCAGCCGCCGCAGCCTGGTCCGCTCCCGCACAGTCAGACTGGGGCAGTGCAGCAGATGCCCGGTGGACAGCGCCGCGGAGACGGCCACGCCCCGGTCGATGCCTACGACCTGGCCGTTACCCGGTGCGGGAACCGGCCCGGGGATCACCGCGAAGGCGACATGCCAGCGCCCGGCACGGTCCTTGGTCACACGGTAGGACCTCGCGTCCGGCGGGACCGCGCGGGACCAGCGGAACCGCACCCACCCGGCCTTGGGCACCCGGACCTGGCCGACGTGGCGGGACACGCGGCGGACGTCCCACTGCCGCCCGCGCCCCACGATCCGGAAGCCCTCGTCCCGGCCGGCCTTGCGCCACGACGGCCGCCCGGCCGGGTTGCCCGGGTCGAAGAACGCGGTCATCGCCTGGGTGAAGTCCCGCAGGGCCTGCTGCTGGACNNGCAGCACCGTTTCCTGGGCGGGGGTGGGAGTGAGCCGGTACCGGGGCATACGAACACACTATCGGACACCGCTGACATTTCCGGGGAGGTGACGCGGCGTTTCCTCCCGGCCGGAAGGCCGGAGTCTCCACGCCGCCGTCCTGATGAATGATGCACACCAGGGCTCCGGCGCACCGGGGCGGGACCTGCAGCCACCGGAGCGCTTCGAGGACGAGCAGGTCATGCACCTCGAGCGCGGCCAGCTCGTAACCGAAACCTCTCGGCCCGTACCGCGGGCCGCACTCGGCGCACGTGCCGTAGCCGCACTGTGGGCGCTGCGGGTCTTCGTCGTCCTGGTCAGCCTCATGGTCATCTACACGTTCATCGACCAGCTGCGCTGACGAGCCGACCGTAAGCTACGGTAACGATCTCGGAACGGTACGGGCGTAACGTTGCGTCTCGTGACGACGATCGAGGAGGGCGGGCAGGACCCGGCCGGGGCGAGCCGTTTCCGGCTGGCGTCGCCGACGACCGCGACGGTGCTGGGGGCGCTGGCGCTGGTCATGGGGGCCGTCGCGCTCACCCTGAGCGGTCTGGTCGGACAGCTGTCAGTCCTGGGCTCGGGGCCGATCATCCCGATCGTGGTGATCTACGCCGGGGTCGGCGTGGTGGTGGCCCGGCGCCAGCCGCGCAATCCGATCGGCTGGATCCTGATCATCTTCATCCTGGTGTTCCTGCTGAGTGCCGTCGCCGGGTCCTATGCCGCGCTCTACTACCGCTTCGGCCACCACAGTCTCCCGCTGGCCCCGGTCGCGGTCGTGCTGCAACCGGCGTGGGCACCCGCGCTATTGCTGTTCCCGGTGGTGATCCTGCTGTTCCCGGACGGCAGGCTGGCGTCGCGGCGTTGGCGGTTGGTGCTGCAGGCCTATGCGGTAGCCGGAGTGCTGGCCTCGACGGCGCTCTTTTCCCCGGCGGTCAGCGCCGTGGCCCGTCATAACGTCCGGGTGGACGCTTTCGGGGACGTGATCAGCTCCGGGAACTCCCGCGGCGGACCGCTCGCTGCCGCAGAAGTGCTGGGCCTGGCGTTGATCCTGGTGATGTGGCTATCGTTCGTGGCCCACCAGGTGCTCAGCTGGCGGCGCGCCACGGGCGAGCGGCGCCAGCAGCTGAAGTGGCTGGCCAGCGGCGGCGCGGTCACCCTGGTCGTGCTCGCCCTCTCGTTCGGGATCAGCTCCGCGGGTGTGGCGGGAGAGGTGCTCGGGATCGGGTTGGCTGGGTTGCCGGTGGGCATCGGCGTGGGCATCCTCAAGTACCGCCTGTACGACATCGACCGGATCATCAGCCGGGCCGTGTCGTACGCGATCGTGACCGGGCTGCTGGTCGGGCTGTACGCGGGCCTGGTGCTGCTGGCCACTCAGGTGCTGACGGTCAAATCGCCGGTGGCGGTGGCCGCCGCCACCTTGGCCGCGGCGGCGCTGTTCAACCCGCTGCGGCGGCGGGTGCAGCACGCGGTGGACCGCCGGTTCAACCGGGCGCGCTACGACGGCGACGCGGCCGTGGCCGCGTTCGCCGCCCGCCTGAAGGACGCCGTGGACCTGGACTCGGTACAAGAGGACCTGACCCGGGTCGTGCACCAGACCCTGGAACCCGCGCACTCATCGGTCTGGATCAGCCGACCCGACTGAGCCGGGCCGTTCGGCGCGGGGCGCGGGCATACTGGTGCGGTGCCGTATGACCCGACCATCTACCTGGGCTCCGCTGCCCACTATCGCTACGGCCGCCCAGCGTATTCACCCGACCTCGAAGCTGTGCTGACGCGGGAGACGGGTCTGGACGGGACCGGCCGCCTGCTGGATGCCGGCTGCGGGCCTGGCGTGCTGACCATCCGGCTCGCTCATCTCTTTGAGCAGGTGACCGGCCTGGACCCTGACGCCGGCATGCTTGCGGAGGGCCGCCGGGCCGCCGGGGAACAGGGAGTCACGAACATCCGGTGGGTCCAGGGCCTGGCCGAGGACCTGCCCGCGGTCGCGCCCGGGCCGTACAAGCTGGTGACCTTCGGCCAGTCCTTCCAGTGGACCGACGAGCAGCAAGTGGCCGAGACCGTCTACGACCTGCTCGAGCCCGGCGGCGCGCTGGCCCTGATCGTGCACACGGTGACGGGCCGGCCCCGGCCGCCAGACCCTGGGGTGCCGCCGATCCCTCACGACGAGCTCGAGGCGCTGGTAGCGAAGTATCTCGGATCTACGCACCGGGCCGGACAGGGCACCACCCAGAAACGAACTCACCGCTTCGAGGATGTGCTCGTGCGGACTCGCTTCGGTGTCCCCCAGCAGCTCTTCGTCCCCGGCATTCCCGATCTGCTGCGAGATAGCGAGAGCGTCCTGTCCGGTTACCTGTCCATGTCATGGTCGGCGCCGCACCTGTTCGGAGATCGTCTTGACGACTTCGCAGGCGAGGTGCGCGCGCTGCTCGCGACCCGCAGCGCAGAAGGTGTTTTCTGGGACTGGCCGGGCGACACCGAGGTGATAGTGGCGCGCAAGCCCGGCTGAAGGTAAGACGGCGGCACCCTCAGCCGGCGTACTGGTGGTGGATGCGGCCTTCGGTGGCGGTCAGCGGCTGGCCGCTGCCGCCCCAGCGCAGCTGGATCAGTTCGGCGGCGATCGAGACCGCCGTCTCCTCCGGCGTCCTGGCCCCGAGATCGAGGCCGATGGGCGAGCGGAGCCGGGCGAGCTCGTCGTCGGTCAGCCCGACCTCGCGGAGCCGCTCGATCCGGTCCTCGTGGGTCCGCCGGCTGCCCATCGCCCCGATGTATCCGGCCGGGGTGCGCAGCGCCACCTCGAGCAGCGGCACGTCGAACTTCGGGTCGTGGGTGAGCACGCAGATGACCGTCCTGGCGTCCACGCCGGTCCCGGCGAGGAAGCGGTGCGGCCACTCGACGATTACCTCGTCCGCGTCGGGGAACCGTGACTTGGTGGCGAACACCTGCCTGGCGTCGCACACGGTGACGTGGTAGCCGAGGAACTTCCCGACGCGGGCGACCGCGGCCGCGAAGTCAATCGCGCCGAAGACCAGCATCCGCGGCGGCGGAGCGAACGAGTTCACGAACACGCCGAGCTCGTCGCCGCGCCGTTCGCCGTGCGCGCCGTACCGGCGGATCCCGGTCAGTCCCTGGGCCAGCATGCCCCGGACGTCGTCGTCCACCGCGGCGTCCAGCCGGGCGCCCGAGCCCAGCGTGCCGGACGCGCCGGTGTGCCAGTCATCGCCGGGCTCGTCGGAACCGGCCTGCCCTGGGGCGGCCCGGCCCCAGATCACCCGCCTCGCGCCGATCTGGCCCGGCCCGCCGATCACGGTGGCGACGGCGACCGGCTCACCGCGCTCGACCGCGGCGGCGATCTCGCCCAGCTCGGGGAAGCGCGCCTGGTTGACCGGCTCGACGAAGATGTCGAGGATCCCGCCGCAGGTCAGGCCGACCGCGAACGCGTCGTCGTCGCTTACGCCGTAGGTCCGCAGGACGGGGTTCCCGGTCTCGGACACCTCCATGGACAGCTCGTAGACGGCGCCCTCGACGCATCCGCCGGATACGCTGCCGATGACCTCGCCGTCGGGCGAGACCGCGAGCGCGGCGCCAGGGTCGCGGGGCGCGCTGCGGAACGTGCGCACCACGGTGGCCAGGCCGAACGTCTCGCCGGCCTCCCACCACTTGGTGACCTTGTTCAGGATGTCGCGCACTGCGTCACCTCGGCCTTACCGCTCCCTCACACCTGATCACGGACCTGTCGTCCTACCGACACTATCCCCGGACCAGGCGCAGGTCACAAGCGCTAGGGCCGACGATCGAGGACGCTGGCCGCGGCGGCGCGCATCAGGTCGGGAATGGCGGGATCGGCAGGGCGTTCGTCGCCACCCAGGTCCTCTGCTGACAGCCAGCCGTACTTGTCGGTGGTGGCCCGCTCCCAGTCGTCCAGGCCGTCGAGGGTCACATCGGCGGATTCGACGCGCACGGCGTAGAACGTCTGGCCCTGGACGATGTCGTACCCGTTCCAGGAGAACTCGACGGTGTTGTGGGCGATCGGCTCGCCAAGAGCTGCCGAGTCGATCACGATGCCGGTCTCCTCCCGCAGCTCGCGGGTGGCCGCATCGCGCAGCGACTCTCCCTGTTCGGCACCGCCGCCGATGGTGAACCAGAAGGGCGCCTCAGGGTGGTGCGGGTCCCAGCCGTGCAGGAGCAGGACCCGGCCGTCGGAGTTCACCGGCAGGACGCGGGCGGTCTGCCGCCGCCAAGGGGGCACCGCTACTCCACGATCTTGGAGATGGGGATCTCCAGGATGTCCCGCGCGCCGGCCGCCTTCAGGGCCGGGATCAGCGTATTCACGCCGCGCTTGGGGACGACGGTCTCTACCGCGTTCATATCTCCCCGGGCCAGCGCGGTGATCGTGGGCGAGGACAGCGCGGGCAGCATCTCGGTGACGGCCGCGAGCCGGTCGGCGGCGACGTTGAGCTTCAGCAGGACGCTGCCGCGGGCCTGGATGGCACCCCGCAGCAGCAGGGCGATGTCCTCCATGGCGGCGCGCTTGTGCGGGTCCGCGAAGGCCGGGCCGGACGCGATCAGCTCGGTGTAGCTGGTGAGTAGCGTCTCCAGGATGCGCAGGCCGTTTTTGCGCAGCGACGAGCCGGTCTCGGTGAGGTCCACGATCGCGTCGACGATGTCCGGCACCTTGGCCTCGGTCGCGCCGTAGGACGGGATGACCATGGCCTTGACCCCGCGCGCGTCAAGGAACCGCCTGGTCAGGGACGGGAACTCGGTCGAGATCCGGACGCCCTCCGGCAGGTCGGCGGCGGACCGCCAGGAGGCGGAGTCCGGCACCGCGAGCACCACCCGGACCGGCTGGGAGGTCGCCTTGGAGTACTGCAACTCGCCGAGGGAGACCACGTCGGCCTCGGTCTCCTCGATCCAGTCGCGGCCGGTGATGCCGAGGTCGAACAAGCCGCGCTCCAGGTAGGACGGGATCTCCTGGGGGCGCAGAAACCGGATCTTGTCGATCCGCGGGTCGTCGATCGACGCGTGGTAATCCCGGTCCGAGGACCGCCGCACGGTCAGGTCGGCCGCGTCGAACAAGTCGAGGGTGGCGCGCTCGAGCGAGCCTTTCGGCAGTACCAGCGACAGCATGTGCGTCCTAGGGGAGAAAATTACGACTTCACGGGGAGGGGCTCTTGGTGACTGCGGCGGATGGAGCGGAGCAGGAGAGCGACCTCAAGCGCCGCGACCACGGCTTCCCACCCCTTGTCCTCGTGGCTCCCGGGCAAGCCGCATCGGTCACGGGCCGACTCTACCGTGTCACAGGTGAGCACGCCGTTGCCCACCGGGATGCGGGCGTCGAGGGCCACCCGGGTCAGGCCCGCGGTCACCGAGTCGCAGACGTAGTCGAAGTGCGGGGTGCCGCCCCGGATGACCGCGCCCAGGCAGGCCACCGCGTCGTGGTGGCGGGCCAGTTCGGCGGCCACGACGGACAGCTCGATCGCGCCGGGGACGCGGACCACGAGCGGGTCGAGGATGCCGCAGGCGGCGGCGGCCGCGACGCCACGGCTCACCAGCGAGTCGGTGATCTCCTGATGCCAGCGGGTGGCCACGATCGCCAGGCTGAGCCCCGAGGCGTCCACCGTGGCCGCGTCGGGACGGCCCGCGCCACTCACGCGGACTCCGCGCGGTGCACCTCGGCGGGCGCAAGCACCACGGTCCGTTCGGGATCATTGAGGTTTTGAATCTGGTGCCCGAGCTTGTCGCGTTTGGTGGTCAGGTACCTCAGGTTGTACGGGGTGACGGCCGCGGTGAGCGGAACCCGGGCGGTGATGTCCACGCCGCCGTCGATCAGGCCGCTGACCTTGGCCGGGTTGTTGGTGAGCAGCCGGACCGAGCGCACGCCCAAGTCGGCCAGGATCTGCGCGCCCGCCGAGTACTCGCGAGCGTCGGCGGGCAGGCCGAGCTCCAGGTTGGCGTCCACCGTGTCCGCGCCACCGTCCTGCAGCTCGTAGGCCCGCAGCTTGCTGAGCAGCCCGACGCCGCGGCCTTCATGCCCGCGCAGGTACACCACGACCCCCCGGCCTTCGGCCGCGATGGCCGCCATGGCCGCCTCGAGCTGCGCGCCGCAGTCGCAGCGCAGTGAGCCGAACACGTCCCCGGTCAGGCACTCCGAGTGCAGCCGGGTCAGCACGTCCGTGCCGTCGGCGACGTCTCCCAGGACGAGCGCCACGTACTCAGTGCCGTCGATCTGGTGCCGGTAGCCGTACGCCTGCCATAGACCGAAGGCGTTCGGCAGTCTGGTCTGGGCCTCGCGGGTGAGCTGGCGTTCGGTGCGGCGGCGGTACTCGACGAGCTGCTCGATGGAGATCAGGGCCAGGTCATGCGCGTTCGCGAACTCGCGCAGCTCGGGCAGCCGGGCCATGGTGCCGTCGTCGTTCACCACCTCGGCGAGGACGCCCGCCGGCGGCAGCCCGGCCAGCCGGGCCAGGTCCACCGCGGCCTCGGTGTGTCCGGGCCTGCGCAGCACGCCGCCCTCGGCGTAGCGCAGCGGGAATACGTGCCCCGGCCGGACCAGGTCCTGCGCCGTGGTCGCCGGGTCGACCAGGCGGGCAATGGTGGTGGCCCGGTCGGCGGCCGAGATGCCCGTGGTCACGCCTGCGCGGGCGTCGACGCTGAGGGTGAAGGCGGTGCGCATGTGCTCGGTGTTCTGTGAGGTCATCAGCGGTAGCTGCAGCCGGTCGAGCTCGGCGCCGGGCAGCGGGACGCAGATGACGCCACTGGTGTAGCGGATCATGAAGGCGAGCAGCTCGGGAGTGGCCAGGCTGGCGGCGAGGATGATGTCGCCCTCGTTCTCCCGGTCGGCGTCATCCACGACCACCACCGGCCGACCCTCCGCGATGTCCTTGATCGCGCGATCGACGTCGTCAAATACCTGGTTCACTTGTTTTCCTCCCCGCTCAGAAGCCGCTCTACGTACTTCGCGATCACGTCGACCTCGAGGTTCACGACCTCGCCCGGCGCTCTAGCGCCCATGGTCGTGCGCTTGAGCGTTTCCGGGATGAGGCATACCTCGAACCAGGTGTCGCCGTCGGGCCCGTCTGCCGGGGGCGGCCCCAGCGCGGACACGGTGAGGCTGATCCCGTCGACCGCGATCGATCCCTTGTGGACCACGTAGCGCGAGATGGTGGCGGGAAGGCTGATCCGGACCTGATCCCAGTGGGCGGCAGGCGTCCGGGAGATGATCGTGCCGGTGCCGTCCACGTGGCCCTGCACGAGATGGCCGCCGAGGCGATCGGCCAGGCGAACCGATTGCTCCAGGTTGACCGGTGCTCCCGGGGTCAGCGCGCCCAGGCTGGACCGGTCCAGGGTCTCCCCCATGACGTCGGCGGTGAAGGTCTGGTCCCAGATGTCGGCGACGGTCAGACACACGCCGTTGACGGCGATCGACTCGCCCGCGGATACGCCCTCGGTAGAACCTCGGATGGTCAGCCGCGCCGCATCGCCGTACTGCTCGATGGCGGCCACTTCGCCCAGTTCGGCTACGATCCCGGTGAACATCCGCGCTTGCCTCCTCGAAGCCCGATGTGCCGTCGGCTCCGGGGGTGGCGCGGGTGCGTGCTGCGGCGCCTAGTACGGTCAGCAGCGCCGACCGCCTGCGTGCTGCCTCCCATCCGGACTTTGACCGTCGGTCCCGGAATTTCACCGGGTCAACCGTCCGCTGGCAGCGGACGGGTCGCGGACTTTCACCGCCGGTTCGGACTTTCACCGACCCCGGAGCACGCCTTGCTCGTATAGCCAGTTTGCCACACGAGGTATTCCATAGGTGAAGGGC
>PLIQ01000201.1:8586-15779 GCA_003140115.1 Actinomycetota bacterium
ACGGCGGCCGGGTGCGCGCTGAGGAAGGCCAGCAGCTCGAACTCCTGGAAGGTCAGCGAGATCTCGGCGCCGTCGGCCCAGACCCGGCGCTGCGCGTGGTCGACAAGCAGCCTGGCGGCGGGCTGGGCGACCAGGTCCGGCTGACGGGCCGCGGACTCTGGTGCCCCGGACGTGCTGATCGCGTAGCCGACGATGGCGAGCGAGGTACCGGTGCCGGGGATCGGCACCACCGCCAGCAGGGTCGCGTCCCGCCCGGGCGGCGGCACATGCTCGTCCCACGGGAAATCGGACTCGGAGATGACCCGCGCGGGCGGCTGGCCGAGCAGCTGCGTTCCGATCGCCAGTTGACCATGAGGCACCTGCCTATAGTCCATTTAAATGGTCGGTTTTGTCAAGAACATCGCTGGCGCGTCGCGTTCCGTAGGATGTCGCGTTCCGTAGGATACGGGCATGGCGGTCAGGGCGGTCATCTTCGACTGGGGCGGCACGTTGACCCCGTGGCACTCGGTCAACCAGGAGGAACTGTGGCTGGCGGTGTGCGCGCGGCACTACCAGGCCGCCGAGGCGGCCACCGCGGCCGCGGCGGCCCGGGCCGCCGAGATGGAGCTGTGGCGGCTGGCCGAGAGCGCGCAGCAGAGCGCGACCATGGATGCCGTCTTCGCCCGGGCCGGGGTCACCGCCTCGGCGGCCTTCCTGGCCAGCTACTACGAGGCATGGGATCCGCACACGCTGACCGACCCGGACGCGCCGGTGCTGCTGCGCGAACTGCGGCGGCGCGGGATCCGGATCGGCGTGCTGTCCAACACCATGTGGCCGCGCGACGCCCACGAGCGGATCTTCATCAGGGACGAGGTCTTCGACCTGATCGACGGGGCGGTCTACAGCAGCGAGATCCCGTGGGTGAAGCCGCACCCGGAGGCGTTCCGGGCCGCGATGCGAGCCGTTGGCATGACCGACCCGGCCGATTGCGTGTTCGTCGGGGACCGGCCGTACGACGACGTGCACGGGGCCAAGAGCGCGGGCATGCGCGCCGTCCTGGTGCCGAACTCCGACGTGCCCGCGTTCAGCGGCACCGAGCCTGACGCGGTGATCACGCGGCTGGCCGACCTCCTCGGTCACGTCGACCGCTGGTCGGCCTGACGCGCAAAAAGCTTTCTCAGGAAAAACGTTGGCGGATTCCCGTCCCGCGACTCATACCTACGGGAGCAAGTAGGGCTGGCCGGATGCCGGGAACTCGCTACTGAGGGGGGGCGGGTTTCCGGCGCTCGGCCTTGTCGCGGCGGCGGCGCATGAAACAACGGCCACCGGGTGTGGTTTATAGACATAGTTGCGGTGTTACATAGCATTATGCGCGACAGCGAAATGGTCGCGGCCATCGTGGCGGGTGACCCTGAGGGGTTGGCCGAGGCCTACGACAGGTACGCGTCACCGCTGTACACCTACTGCCGCTCCCTGCTGCGCGAGTCGGCTGATGCGGCCGATGCCGTGCAGGACACCTTCGTGATAGCGGCGTCCAGGTTGGCGGGACTGCGTGATCAGAACCGGCTCCGGCCGTGGCTATACGCCGTGGCTCGCAACGAGTGCCACCGACGCCTGCGCGCCCGCACGGTCCAGGTCACGACGCCGCTGGACGAGATGCCCGACGTGACCGATTCCTCGGCCGACGTCAGTGGCGAGGCCGAGCGGGACGAGTTGCGAACGCTGCTCCGCTCGGCGGTGCGCGGCCTGAACTCCGGCGAGCATGATCTGATCGAGCTGCAACTGCGGCAGGGGCTCGACGTAGCCGAGATCGCGGCCGTGCTCGGCGTATCCCGCAACCACGCCCACGCGCTGCTGTCCCGCGCCCGCGATCAGCTGGAGATCTCCCTCGGCGCGCTGCTCGTGGCCCGGTCGGGGCGAAAAGACTGCGCCGCCCTGAACACGATGCTCGCGGACTGGGACGGTCAGCTGAATGTCCTGATGCGCAAGCGGATCAACCGTCACATCGAGAGCTGCCCGGCGTGCGCCGAGCGGAAGAAGCGTGAGCTGACCCCCGCGCTGCTGCTCGGGCTGGCCCCGCTGGCCGCGCTGCCGGCCGCCATGCCGCCCGGGCTGCGGGAGCAGGTCCTCCGGCTGGCCAGCAGCGACACCCCCGACGCGGCCGCCCACCGGGCCAGCGTGGCCGAGCGCACTGAGCCGTTCGGGTACCACGGATTTCCCAAGCCGCTGGACCCGCCGAAGTCGCCATGGTGGCGGACGCGGTCCCGGCAGGCCGCCGCCGCGGCCGCAGTGGCGGCGGCGATCGCGGCCATCACGCTGATCGCCGTGGCGCTGGCGGCCTCAGGTCCGGGCCACCGCGGCGCCAGCGCGGCGGCCCTCGGCCCGGGAGCGGGTCCGGGAACGAGCATCGCGGCGGCCAGCGGGACGCCCGGCGGGCCCGGCAGTGGGGGGTCCGGTAACCGGCCGCAACCCACCGTGTCCCCGAACGGTGCCGCGCAGGTGTCCCCGACGGCGGTGGCCGGTGGCGGTGGCACCGGGGGCAGCAGCGCGCCGCCTGGCGGAGGGTCGGCCACCAGCCCCGGCTCGCCTGGTCATACCGGGCAGCCGTCGCCCCCGTCCTCGGCGCCGCCATCCTCGGCGCCGCCCTCCAGCTCGAGTCCGAGTCCAAGTTCGCCGGCCCCGGCGACCAGCAGCGCTACGGCGACGGCCAGTTCGTCGCCGAGCCGGGGCGTCCTGACCGTGACGCCCACCACGATCGTGCTCGGCCGCAGCGGCGGAACGCTGACCCTGACGGCTTCGTTCGGCTCCGTCGACTGGTCTATCGCGGAGTCGTCGGGCCTGGTCGGCAACGTGACGGTGTCGCCGACGGCGGGCACGCTGGCCTCCGGGCAGAGCGCCACGGTTTCGCTCAGCGCCGGCCGCCTGCTGGGCGGTTTGGCCAAGGCCGCGCCGGCCGACGTGAGTGGGGGTGTGGGCGCGTGCGCGGACTGCACGCTCACCGTGAACCCGGGCAACATCACGGTCACGGTCGTCCTGGACATCACCGTGAGCAGCAGTTCCTGCCCGCCGTCGAGCCCGCCACCGTCCAGCCCGCCGCCGTCGAGCCCGCCGCCGGACTCCGCGCGAATCGGGGCGGCGGGCCGGCTAGAGAACTGAGCCGGTGCGCTTGAGGGTCCGGATGATCGGCGCGGTCTCCACCGAACGCATGCCGGGCAGGCTGGCCAGCTCGCCGGTCAGGTACTCGTAGAGGTGCTGCGTGTTACGGAAATGAGCGCTGGCGACCAAGTTGGCGGGCCCGGTGGTGGCGGCCGCGAACGGCACCTCGGGCTGCTTGGCCAGCGTCCGGCCGACCTCATCCAGGCGGGCCGGCTCTACCGAGAGCCAGAACACGGTATGGACGGTCATGCCGAAGCCACGGGTGTCGAGGTCGATCTCGAAGTGCAGCAGGCCGGACCGGCGGAGTTCGGAGATCCGTCGCCGCACCGTCGATTCGTGCCAGTGGATCTCGGCCGCGAGCGCGGCGCTGCTGGTGCGCCCATCACGGGCTAGCTCGGTCAGCAGCGGCTCATCTTCGGGTTGTAGCAAGGGAGGGGCGCCCCCAGGCGCGGGGGGTTTCTGGGGGTCGTCCCCGCGAGCCAGCAGGGCTAGCTGGGCTTCGGATAGCGCCTGGGTGACGCCCTGCCACGGCCCGGGGGTGAAATTGTGCAGGATCGAGTGCGCGGAGATCTGAACCACCCGGCGGCTGCCGGGCAGTCCGCGTAGCAGCAGCGCGTCGCGCTCCTCCGGGGTGCGCGCCTCAAGGAAGCAGATGATCTCGGTCCCGCCGGACGCAAGCTGAACCCACTTGGTGTCCGCCCGGCGGGCGAGGGCCTCGGCGATGGTGTCGGCGGCGCCTGGCATGGTCTGCAGGCGGACGAACCAGTCGACCCAGCCCAGCGAGGATCCGTCGAGGACGCCGAGGACCCGCAGTCCGAACGACTCGGCCAGCCTGCGGTAACGCCGCGCGGCGGTCTGGTCAGAGATGCCCGTGACCTCGGCGATGGTGCGGAATGGCGCCCGCGGTTCGACGGTTAGCATGTGCACGATCTGACGGTCGATGGTATCGAGCATGTCGTCTTCCACACCAGTTACGCTATCTGGAGTCGAGATCCGGCACAATACGACTGAGACGTGGATTATCTATCGACGGCTGCCCCAGCATAAAGGGACGGCGCCGGGGGAAGGCGCCTGCTGATGGAGGAAATCGATGGATAAGAAGTGGTGGACCCTGCTCGCGGTCTGCACAGGGACGTTCATGCTGCTGCTGGACGTGACGATCGTGATCGTGGCCCAGCCCGCGATCCAGACCGGGCTACACGCGAGCTTCAGCGACGTGCAGTGGGTTCTGGACGCCTACGCCCTGACCCTGGCCTCGCTGCTGCTGACCTCGGGGGTGCTGGCCGACCGGTACGGGCGCAAGCGGCTGTTCAGCATCGGGCTGGTCATCTTTACGCTCGGGTCGCTGCTGTGCGGCGTGGCCCAGGACCCGCTGATGCTGATTGCGTCGCGGAGCGCCCAGGGCGTCGGCGGCGCGATCATGTTCGCTACGTCGCTGGCCCTGCTCGGGCACAGCTTCCGGGGCCGGGACCGCGGCGTGGCGTTCGGGATATGGGGGGCGATCACCGGCGTGGCCACGGCGCTCGGCCCGGTGCTCGGCGGCGTGATCGTCACCGACTGGAGCTGGCGCGGGATCTTCCTGGTCAACGTGCCGATCGGTGTGCTGGCCGTGGCGGGGACGGCCTGGCGGGTGGAGGAATCCAAGTCGCCCCGCCCCACGCCGCCGGACTGGACCGGGTTCGTGCTGCTTACCACCGGCCTGGTGAGCCTGGTCTACGGGCTGATCCGGGCGGGTGAGGACGGCTGGTCGGACACGGGCGTTATCATCTGCCTGGCCATCGGCGCCGCTGCGCTGGCCGCGTTTATCGTGGCCGAGCGGCACGTCACCTACCCGATGTTCGATCTGTCCCTGCTGCGCATACCGACCTTCGCCGGCGCCTCGATCGCCGCGTTCGCGATGAACGGCTCGCTGTACGCCGTGCTGCTCTGGCTGGTCATCTACCTGCAGGACGTGCTGGGCTTCTCGGCGCAGGATGCGGGGTTGCGGCTGGCCATTATCAGCGCCGCCCAGTTCGTCACCGCGGCCATCGCCGGCCGGATCAGCGAACGTGTGCCCGCCCGCTGGCTCATCGGGCCCGGACTGCTGATCGTCGGCATCGGGCTGATCATCATGGGCGGGCTGACCGGGGGTAGCAACTGGACGCACCTGATCCCCGGGTTCATCGTGTCCGGCCTGGGCAGCGGCATGGTCAACCCGCCACTGGCGTCGACCGCGATCGGCGTCGTGCCGCCGCAGAAGGCCGGGATGGCCTCCGGCGTCAACACGACATTCCGCCAGGTCGGCATCGCGGCGGGCATCGCCGCCCTCGGCTCGATCTTCAACTCGGCGCTGCAGCACAACCTGACCGGCACTCCGGCGGTGGCCTCGTTGGCTCCGCGCATCGTGACCATGGTCCGGCAGGGCCAGGTCGGCCAGCTCCTGGCCAGCCTGCCGCCGCAACGCCGGGGAGAGGTCGCGGCGGCAGTCAAGGCCGCGTATGCGGCCGGACTGAACGACCTGCTCTACGTGACCGCGGGCGTCGCGCTGGTCGGCGCGGTGTGCGCGCTGCTGCTCATCCGCCGCAAGGACTTCGTGAGCCGCGGCGAGCCGCAGGCCGCGTCGGCCGGGGACGCGGGGGCGGGCGCGGAGGGTGTCACCCAGGCCCGTTCGGCCTGAACTTAGTTGGACCGGCCCGGCGCGGTCCAGGCGGCGTGCGCGGTGGCGCGCTCGGCCTGGGCTCGCAGGGCCTGCACGGCGCGGGCGGGGTCGTCGGAGCCGAAGACCGCGGAGCCGGCCACGAACACGTCCGCACCCGCCTCCGCGCAGCGCTCGATGGTCTCCTCGTGGACCCCGCCGTCGACCTGGAGCCAGATCTGCGCGCCGCGCTCGGCCACCAGGGCGCGGGCCCGGCGCAGCTTNNGGCAGCACCATGTCCAGGAAGTGCTGGCCGCCGAAGCCCGGCTCCACCGTCATCAGCAGCAGCATGTCGATCTCGGACAGCAGGTCCTGATACGGCTCCACCGCGGTGCCCGGGTTGACCGCCAGCCCGGCGCGGGCTCCCGCGTCACGGATGGCGCGCAGCGTGCGGACCGGGGCGTGCGCCGCCTCGGCGTGGATGGTGACGTTGCGCGCGCCGGCTTCGGCGTAGGGCGGCGCCCACCGGTCCGGGTCATCGATCATCAGATGACAGTCGATGGGCAGCGTGACGTGCTTGAGCAGCGACTCCACCACGGGCAGGCCCAGGGTGAGGTTCGGCACGAAGTGGTTGTCCATGACATCGACGTGCACCCAGTCGGCGACGCTGGCCACTGCGGCGACCTCGTCGGCGAGCCGGGCGAAGTCGGCGGACAGGATGCTCGGCGAGATCTGAACGCTCACAGCCCAGAGTGTAGATTGCCTGGGTGCGCCCCAACTCCCCTACCCAGGGATAAGCCGCCAGTGACCTCGATCGCGCGGGGGGGCGACACGCCGAAGGGCGAAGAGTGAGGAATGTCGTATGGCGGGGGTAGGGTTCGATACTGAGTTCGACCCAGCGAGCGTTAGGCGGACCAGCGGCCGGGTTCCTTGCATAACGCGAGCTTCTGCGCAAACACAGTACGACCTGGAGGATGATCATGCCGTCAGAACCGCCTAGCGCACTGCTCGACCGGGTACGCAAGCTGCTGGCGAAGGCCGAAGCCGAGGGGGTGACCCCGCCCGAGGCCGAGGCGCTGACCGCGAAGGCCGCCGAGCTGATGGCCCGCTACGGCATCGACCGGGCCCGGCTGGCCGCGGCCCGCCCGGAGACCGACCGACCGGGCAGCCGCGTCATCGACATCGACAACCCCTGGGCCCAGGTCCGGGCGCACCTGCTGGCCGGGCTGGCCGGCGCCATGCGGTGCCAGTGCGTCCTGCTGCACACCAGCGGGCCCGGGGCACGCATCCACGTGTTCGGCTACGCCTCCGACCTCGAGCGGGCGGACATCTTGTACACCTCGCTGCTGCTCCAGATGGCACGCGGGCTGACCGTCGCCGTCGTACCCGACGGAATCCGCAGCACGCGGGCGTGGCGGCGAAGCTGGCTGCTCGGCTTCGTCAC
>PLIQ01000631.1 GCA_003140115.1 Actinomycetota bacterium
GCTGTCGTTCCCTGGCGCGGTCGCGTCGGCCAGAACGTCCAGTTCGGTGCGCCTTGCGCTACTGTCCTGATCGCCCCTGCCAGTTGATTTCTTGCGGATGCAGGTGCAAAGGACCCGCACCGCTTCGTGATTAGCTGGCGGGTTGTA
Source organism: Actinomycetota bacterium (assembly GCA_003140115.1). Next base: position 148 of record PLIQ01000631.1, read on the forward strand.
CTCCTGGGCCGGATACCGGGGTCTGATTCAGCACCAGGGTCTGCTGGCCGTCCCGGATGTATCCCTCGTACTGGACGTCGCCCTTGTTGAGCAGGGTGGCGTTGACCAGGATGCCGGTGACGCCGTCCTGGGCCGGGAAGGTGAACTCGATGTCCTGGTTCCCCGCCGCGTCGGTGATGTACTGCAGGCCGGCCCCGGGCACGTCGGCGAGCGCCAGGAACCAGCTCGCGTCTAGCGAGGGGTAGTTGCCGTACCCGGTGAGGACGTTCGCGGCCACGTTGACGGCGTTGCAGTCGCCGGTCACGTTGGTGCAGCCGGTGGCGTATGTGTTGAGCTTGGCCAGCAGTGGCTGGGGATATTCGGGCAGCGTCGGCAGCGGGCTGGCCGGCTGGAGTGCTTTGGCCAGCTTGGCCAGCTTGGCCATGCGCTGCTTGGCTGGTAGCTTGCGCAGCTGCTCGATGTCAGCCTGGGTCAGGCGCGGGTACTGCGGGTAGATCAGGGTGAAGCTCGGGCCGGCCGGCATCAGCCACTGCTCGGAGGCGGCACAGGGGGCCGTCCGCTGGCACACGGTCAGGGTGCCGTTCACGTACCCGGCCTGTGCCGAGTCGTCGGCGGTCGCCCAGATCTGCTGCTCCTTGCCGCCGGTACGCAGCTCCCGGTACAGCCACTGGCCGGGTGCGACGGAGCTGATCTTGGGCGTGTAGTACAGGTACTGCTGGTAGTAATCGATCTTCTCACCCGCCAGCTCGGCCGCGCTCGGCGGTGAGATGGCCTGCTGGGTGCTGCCCAGCTGCGCGACCGGATACTCCTGCAGTATCGCGGTCTCGATGTCCGGCGCGGGTGTGGCGGGGTTATCCCAGGTCGCGTGGGCGAGCAGGTGGTAGTCCGACGCGTCGAGGATGATCTCCTCCTTCTCGCTCTGCCTGGTCTCCGGCAGAACAAAGGCGATCCCGGCCCGGCCGGCGATGTCCGTGATGTGGTCCTTGACCTGGATCATCGGGATGAGGGCGAGAGCGTGGAACATCTCCGCCTCCAGCCAGGACGGCAGCACCATCCCGAACAGCATGCTTTCGATCTTGCCGAACTCCACGACGCTGTTGTTGTCGGTTTTAACCGGGTCCAGGTTGCGGAAGTACGCGAGGAGCTCGGCCGGGTCGCGCGGCAGCGAGCCGATCTTGTTATAGGGGAAGATGGGGTTGCCGATGATGCCGGCCCCGTAGGTGATCCTGCCGTCGGCGGTCATCCAGCCGGACTGCACGCTGGGGTCAGGCCTGCCAGCGCGGTGCGGTCCCGGCGTCTTCCACTCCAGCACCTGGTAGATCCACTGCCCGGCGGACAGGTCCGGCTGGGTGAGCGCCGCGGCGGCGGCGCGGCCGGCCAGCAGCTGCACGGTCATCGGCTGCGTCCCGGACGGCTGGACCGCCGCGAACAGGCCCGCTGCCAGCGCGGCGGCCACCGGGATGGCGATCACGTAGCGCCAGCTGGACCGGGCGGCGCGCAGCCCGGCCAGCCCTCGGCCGGGGACCCCGGCAGGTGACCTCGACACCACATGCTGTTCTGCGGAAATCTCGTTATCAAGCGCGGTGCGGAACATCTGCTCGGCGCGCGGTGTGACACCGGACGGAACGCCGTCCCGGAACCGGCTGAGCTGCTCCATCTCGTTCATGACCGTGTCTCCTGGGGCAGGATCTTGCGTAGTTTGCTGCGGGCCCGGCTCAACCGGGACCGCACGGTGCCGACCGGCACGCCGAGCGCGACCGCTATCTCCTCGTACGACAGGTCGCTCCAGGCGGCCAGCAGCAGAGTGTCGCGCAGTCTGGCGGACATGCCGGCCAGTGCCGCGCCAAGAAGCGGGCTGGCATTGGCCGCGCTCACCCGGTCATCGACCCGGTCGGTGAAGGGCTCGGTGACTGGGTCGGCCCCGGTACGGGCGAAGGCGCGGTACTGCCGGATCTCGGCCCGGCGGTGCCGGCCGATCAGGTTGGTGCAGATGCCGTACAGCCAGGCCCGAGCATCGGCCCGGCTCGGGTCATAGCGGTCGCGCTGCCGGAAGGCGAGCAGAAAGGTCTCCGCCACGATGTCGTCGGCACCGGATCCGCTCAGCACACCCGACCCCAGCCGCCGCGTCACGTACCGCTGGATATCCGGCGCGTGCCGGCGGAACAGCTCAGTGAACTCCTCGGGCTCGGTTCGCGAGCATCCGATGAGGTCAGCGTCGCTGCGCGGGATCTGCCCGCTATCGGGCGGCATCGGCGGTCCTCCGGGTAGTCGTTACGGCCACCCTTCATTGCCCGCAGCGCGGCGGCAAGTTCCCTGACTCAGGCTTAGTATTCGTCCCGGCCGGCGCCGCCCGGGGCTGCTTTCGCTGACGTCCACCTGACCGCGCAGCCGGACCTTGCCGCCGCACACCAGGCCGGCGATGCGATCCCGGCCGTGGAACAGCG
>PLIQ01000354.1 GCA_003140115.1 Actinomycetota bacterium
AGCTGGGCCGCGAGTTCCTGGGCCGCGACCAGAGCCTGCCCGGCCGGTACCAGGCGGTTGGCCAGCCCGATCGCCGCCGCTTCGGCGGCGTCGACGGGCCGTCCGGTCAAGATCATGTCCATTGCCCGGCTCGTCCCGATGAGCCGGGGCAGCCGCACGGTGCCGCCGTCGATCAGCGGGACGCCCCAGCGCCGGCAGAAGACGCCGAACACGGCGGTCTCGTCCGCGATCCGCAGATCACACCACAGGGCCAGTTCCAGGCCGCCGGCCACCGCGTACCCCGCCACCGCGGCGATGACCGGCTTCGACAGCCGTAGTCGGCTGACCCCCATCGGCGCGTTGCCGTCGGGTGCCAACCGGTTAGCGCGCTTGGTGCCTACGGCGGTCAGGTCGGCGCCAGAGCAGAACACCCCGCCCTCGCCGTGCAGCACGGCGACCGCGGCGGCGGGATCGGCGTCGAACGCCCGGAAGGCCTCGGCCAGCTGAGCGGCGGTGGGTCCGTCGACGGCGTTGCGGCGCGCCGGCCGATGCAGGAAGACGGTGAGGACGCGCCCCGACCGTTCGACCCGGACCGCCTGATCGGTCATCGCCGCACTCCTCGATCCTCGGCTGCCAGGGACGCTACCCGCCGGGCCGCCAGGTTGTCCAAACCGCCCCCGCGACCGGCCCGCGCGGGCTCGGGGCCGCGTCGCGTTCGCGTCGCGGCCGATCGCGACACGCCGCCCGGCGTGTCGCCACCCCTTGTGGACTACATCGAATGCTACGTTTCTTTTCAAGTACTACAAGTCAGGTAGATGCGGCCGGATGAACCGCAGGAAGGCAGGAATCGTGGCCGGAGATCCCCCCGTGCGGCGCCGTCTGGTCGGCGGTGCGCTGCGCCGGCACCGGGAAAATGTGGGCTACGCGCTCGAAGACGCGGCCCGGGTCCTCGAGTGCGACCGTTCCAAGATCAGCCGGATCGAGACCGGCCAGCGTGGCATCCGGCCCAAGGAGCTGCGTGAGCTGCTGACCGAATACGGCGTGCCCGCGACCGAGCAGCTCGCCCTGGTGTCGATCGCTAGCCGCGGCGGCCAGCACAGCTGGTGGCATCCCTACGCTGACACCATGTCCGACGCCTACCTGGACTACGTGATTATGGAGTCGGCTGCCTCCGAGATCATGACCTACGAGGCGCAGCTCATCCCCGACCTGCTGCAGACCGATGAGTACGCCCGTGCCATCGCCGCCGCCGAGCCGGGTTACGTGACCCACCAGCAGCAAGAGGACGCCGTGGCGGCTAAGGCGGTGCGCAGACAGGCCGTGCTGAACGAGAGCCGCCGGCTCAGCGTGATCCTCGGCGAGGGCGCGCTGCACCAGGTGGTCGGCGGCGCCGATGTCCTGGCCGGGCAGCTCAGCCACCTGGCCCGGTTGAGCGACGATGCGCCTGCCATCACACTCCAGGTGCTGCCGTTCTCGGCCGGCGCGCACGCCGGCGCGGGCAGCGGATCCCTGGCCATCCTGAGGTTTCCCGATGCGCCGAGCCTCGGCGTGGTGTACCTGGAGGCCCTGTCCGGCGGCGTCTACCTGGAGAGCCAGGCCGATGTGGCCCGCTACATCCGCGCCTTCGCGCTACTGCGCGCGGCGGCCCTCAGCCCTGCCGACAGCGCACGCCTACTTCAGGGCCTCGCGGCCTAGTCCCACGGGCTCCGGTGCGCTGTCGGACCGGTGGGCCGGGTGGCGCAGCTGCTGGGTGACCGCCGCGAGCTTTTCGATGATCTCCTGGATGTCCTGGAGGGGTTTCTGCGTCCTTAGCGACCGCGCCTGGTGGCTACCGCCGTCACCTCCAACGGCGTCCGGCACGGGGCCGTCGTCTGGACCTGATCGGCTGGCGTCCGGCACGCTATCGCCGAAGTTCATGCGCGGTGTCTCCTGGAGATGATCCGAGTTAGCGGTATAGCGGTCGGCGACTACTGGGGGTCGATGTATTCCGTCGACTGAGGCGCCTTAAGCGCAGGGCACTATGTTAAAGGTTTTTCGGCGGTATGTCACGCATCTCGCGGTGCGGCGTGGCGTGTTCATTTGCTTAGTCACGCGGCGGTTCCGCAGGGCGTCGGGCCGACCTTCCGCTGCCGCTCGCGTGCCAGGGTGGGCACGGCCTCTTAGCTGCGGCAATCGGTCGCTGCCCGGCCCGGCGACGCGATGACACACTTGCACTGTCAGTGATTGCAACTTTAGATTCATTAACGCTTTGTACACGCACTTGCATATGCCATTGGTGGGGTCAGTTGCCCGGTTCCCAGGATATAAGAAGCGTCAGTGATGCGGCGGGGCGTTCTGGCGAACGATCATCTCGAACTCGGCCGGCAGTATCGCCGGCACGGGCAGCGGGCTAACGTCCGCTCGTTCTGGTCGCAGGCCATCCAGGACCGCGGTTAGGTACCGCCGCCAGATCTCCGGGCTGACCGGCCTCGCGAGCTGCGCGTTACTGTGGCTGTAAGCGGAGAAGCCACCTCCAGATTGGTGAAGCTTATGTCTGATGTCAGCACCATCAGCGGGGCCGCGGACCGGCGACGCTGGCTCGTCCTGGGCGTCATCGGCATCGCGCAGCTCATGGTCATTCTCGACCTGACGGTGATGAACATCGCGCTGCCGTCCGCGCAGCGCGCCCTGCACTTCACCACGGTGGACCGGCAGTGGGTGGTCACCGCCTATTCACTGGCGTTCGGCAGCCTGCTGCTGCTGGGCGGCAGGCTGGCCGACCTGCTCGGCCGCAAGGTCACGTTCCTGATCGGCCTGGCCGGCTTCGCCGGTGTGTCGGCCATCGGCGGCGCCTCGGTCAACTTCACCATGCTCGTGACCGCCCGGGCTTGCCAGGGCGTGTTCGCCGCGATCCTGGTGCCGTCGGCGCTTTCGCTCCTGACCACGACGTTCACCGACCCGAAGGACCGCGGCAAGGCATTCGGCATCTACGGTGCGATCGCCGCGGGCGGCAGCGCGGTCGGCCTGCTGCTCGGCGGCGCCCTGACCGAGTACTTGTCCTGGCGCTGGACGCTTTATATCAACCTGGTCTTCGCCGGCGTGGCCTTCGTCGGGGGAGCGATGCTGCTGCCGTGGCAGCGCTCCCGGGTCAAGCCGAAGCTCGACATCCCGGGCGTGGTGATGGTGTCCGGCGCCTTGTTCTGCCTGGTCTACGGATTCTCGAACGCGGCCACGCATGACTGGAGCACGCCATCCACCTGGGGCTTCGTGGCCGCCGGCGTGGTGCTCCTGATCGTGTTCGCGTTCTGGCAGGGCCGCGCCCCGAACCCGCTGCTGCCGCCCCGCGTGGTGCTCGACCGCAACCGCGGTGGCGCCTACCTCTCGATGCTCATCGCCGCGTCCGGCATGTTCGGGACCTTCTTGTTCCTGACCTACTACCTGCAGCAGACCCTCGGCTACTCCCCGGTCGTCACCGGCTTCGCCTTCCTGCCCTTCGCCGGCGGCATCGCGCTCGCGGCCAACATATCTACCATCGTGCTCATGCCCCGGGTCGGGCCCAAGCCCCTGGTCGCGACGGGGATGCTGGTCGCGGCGGGCGCGGCGGTCTGGTTTGCCCAACTGGGACCCCATACCGGCTACGCCTCGGGCGTGCTCGGCCCGCTCATCCTGACCGGCGTCGGCCTCGGCATGGTGATCGCGCCGTCCATCAATACCGGCACCTTCGGCGTGGCCCCGCAGGACGCGGGGGTCGCCTCGGCGAGCGTCACGGTGGGCCAGCAACTGGGCGCCTCCATCGGTACCTCGCTGCTCAACACCATCTTCGCTAGCGCCGTGGCCTCCTACACCGCCGCCCACCTCGCGTCGGCCAGGCTCATCGGCCGCCAGGCGCTGACCGGGCTGGCGCTCGCGCACGGCTACGACACCGCGTTCTGGTGGGCGGCGGGCATCTTGGCCGGCGGTTCAATCGTGGGCGGGATCCTGTTCCGCCGCGGGCCGCTCTTCGCCCGCGACACTCCGGGCGGTCAGGTCAGCCGGGCCATGGAGCCGGAAACAGAGGCCGGGCCGGCCGTCTCGGCCTGATGTCATGTCCCAGCCATCCGCGCTACCCGGCCTGCTGACGCCCGAGGCCGTCCGGCTCATCGAGGGTCAGTACGCCGACCGACCGCACCTGCGGTCCATCCTGGACACCGTGCTGGTCACGCTCCCCGCGCTCGGGGAGGTCACGGTCGAGGCCCGCCGGACCCTCGTGTCGCTAGTCACGCCACGCCGGACCTTCGCCGTAGTGCAGGCGACCACCAGGAACCGCGTGGATCTCGGGCTGCGTCTGGAGGGACTCGGCGACCCGACGCCCGGCGCCCGTCTGCAGCCCGCCAAGAACCTCGGCGCCGCCACGGTGCGCCTTGCGTTGACCGAACCCGCCGAGTTCGACGACGAAGCCCTCGGCTGGCTGCGGCTGGCCTACGAGCAGAACACCGCGCCCGCTCCGCCGCGGCGCAGGTCCGTCCCGAGGCCCAAGCCCGAGCCCGCCCCGTTGACGGTGGTGATCGAGGCCTTCGGCCTGCTCGGCCGCTCCTTCTGCGCGGGACCGGACGCACCGACCTTCCGGAACGTTTACTTGGGGCTTCGCAGTACCAGCAAGGACCGGCCGAGCCTGGTCACGCCCGGACACCCGTGGCGGGTGACCGAGCCCGTGCCCGGTGATGCTCAATCCGCCCGGTGGGAGGTCGAGATCACGGTCAGGCGCGATGATGACGGCCTCGATTTCGGCGGGCCGTTCGTACGAGGCGACCGCACCGACCGCCACCTGGGCCTCGTCTGGGGCGACGTCTCGGCCGACGGTACCTTCCGGCTCATCCGCGGCTCCAAGCTGAAGCTCGCCGACGTCGCTCCCGCCCTCGTCACCGAGGCCATGCGTCCCGGCTCCCGGCTGGTCGCCCAGACCCGCTTCACCGATGCGCAAGGACATCCGATCCGGCCCGCAGACCTAGTTTGGTCAGTCAGCCATGCGCCACGGAAACGGCAGTAGGTCGGGCTCGACCCAGCCGTGACGAGCCGGCCCGGCAGCTAGGGTCGAGGACCGGTAGTGCCTGCCGAGCATGCGCTTGTCCAGCAGGGCGGGATACCGGTTCGCGAAGACGTCGAAGTCCGTGCAGTCCGGGTCCGCGGCCACATGGTGTGCGACCAGCTCCACCCAGGCCCGCGAAACCGTGTGGTGGTACTTCTGCGGCGCTCGTTCGTACGCCGCGATCTGCCGGATCCAGCCGCAGATCGCGCCGACCGCGTCCGGCATGCCGTAACGCCGCACGGCGTAGAAGGCCAGGTTGATGTGCTGCCGGTGCCGGACCTGCCCGGCAGGCCCGGTGATCGCGGGCAAGATCGCCGCCAGCTCGGGGTCCCGCGGGCCGTGCGAGCCGTGCGGGGCGTGCGGGGCGTGCGAGCCGTGCGGGCCGTCCGGCCCGTCCGGGCCGTCCGGCCCGTCCGGGCNNGGCCGTCCGGCCCGTCCGGGCCGGGCATCAGCTCGCCGCCTGTAGTGCCGCGACGACGGCGTGGAAGCCAGCGATCTGGGTCGCGGACACGTGGGCGAGCGCGCCGCGCTCGAGGTCCGCGACGGCCGTCCGGACCCGCCCGGCCGCGGCCTGGCCAGCCTCGGTCAGCGGCAGCCGGAACGAGCGCCGGTCGGTGGGATCCAGCTCCCGGGTCAGGTAGCCGCGGCTTTCCAGCCGGTCCAGGACGCCGGTCAGGGTGGTAGCCCGGGTACCCGTCTCAGCGCTGAGCTCGCGTACGTTGAGCGCCCCCCGGTCGGCAAGGTTGCCCAGCGCGTTGATCTCGGCCGCGGTGAGGTTGAGGTCAGCCAGCGCGCCGCTTAGTGCGTGCAAGGTGTGGTGCGTCGTCCGCTGCAGGGCAAGTACGATTCCGGGTAGTCCATTTTCGGATATCACGAAAATGGATTATACGCTACCGATGGACCTGCGCGCAGCGGGCAGGCCGGCCTTTGACCCCGGGCCCGGCTACATGCCGGCCGAGCCGTCGATGGCCTCGCGGAGCAGGTCGGCGTGTCCGTTGTGGCGCGCGTACTCCTCCACCAGGTGCTGCCACATCCACCGTACCGAGGTGGTCATCTCCCGGAAGGTGAATGTGTCGTCCAGTTCCGCGCCCTCCAGCGCGGCATCGACGGCCTGGCACTCGGCCCGGTAGCGCTCCAAATCCTCCTCGGCGCCGGCCGGGTCTGCCTCTTCGAAATCCGCGTCCGGGGCATCGGAGCGGTAGTACAGGTCGGGTATCTGCTCACCGCGGAAAGTCTGCCTGACCCACCCGCGCTCGGTGTCGCTCATGTGCCGGACCAGGCCGAGCAGGCAGAGGTTCGACGGCGGCACGGCCCGGTTGGCCAGCTGCGCGGCATCCAGCCCCGCGCATTTGCGGAGCAGGGTGGCCCGGTGCCAGTCGAGCCAGTCGCGGAGCATCTCCCGCTCGGGTTCGTTGCGGCGCGCCGGATAGTCCTCCGAACGCTCGACGTCGGGCGCGATCCAGGTCACGGCGGCACCCTACGCCTGGGTTTGTCCCGGACGCCAGCCAATTCTGGCAAATCCTCGAGATCACACCAGCGTGCGGACATGGTCAGGCTTTTGGCCGTGGCATATCCGGCGAGTTAACCTATCGTGGTGGTATCACAGATCGCGCGATATGACGGCCATGCCGAATGGTACGACGAAACCTTCTCGGCCTTCCATAACGAGGAAGAAGAAGCTTTCTTGCGGGAATGCCTCGGCGTCGGCGACGACCGGATCTGCCTGGATGTAGCCTGCGGGACTGGCCGCTATGGGCGGGTTCTGGCGGACGCAGGCTATCGCTCCGTAGGGTTCGACATCTCTGCTGATCAGCTCCGGTTCGCCCGGCGCAGGCTCGGTGCCGCCGTCCGGGCCGATGCCCGGCAACTTCCCGTGCAGGATGCATCGGTGGCCGCAGCGGCTGGCATGTTCTTCCACACCGACGTGGAAGATTTCGCAGCCGTCGTGCGTGACGTGACACGGTGCCTGCGCCCGGCCGGGCGCTTCTTCTACCTGGGTACCCATCCTTGTTTCGTCGGCCCCTTCGTCAACCGGATGACCGAGAGCAAGGACCTAACGCTGAGCTTCGCGACTGGGTACGGGAATGTCGGGTGGGCCAATCGCGGTTCGGGTGACGGTTCAATGATCGGGGGACGGGTCGGATTTCACCATAAGACCCTGGCCAGCTTCTTTGAAGCCTTCGCAGCAGCGGGCCTGAGCATCCGCGCAGTGCAGGAGTTCTCCACAGGCGGTCATGTCGTTCTGCCCTGGGACATCGCCGTCGTCGCTGAAAAAATCTAATGAACGTGGCGCGGGCATCGTGCCACGGCGCTCATCCCAGTTGGCTCGCGAGCAGGCTATGACGCGGAGTTTCGCGACGGCTCGGCTGTCGGTTGACCCGGTCACGGCGGTCGACCTGCCGTTTTTGGTTGGGCTCTGGTCCGATACGCGGGTGGTCCGGATGCTCGGCGGCCCTCGGAGTGTCGAGCAGGTCGAGCGGATGCTCGATGAGGCGATCCGGCACTGGCAGGTGCATGGGTTCGGGCGATGGGTTATCCGTCGCGCTGGCGTGCCGCTGGGAACCGTCAAGCTCGCTACCTGCCGTGTGCTCGGCCGTGACGAGGTGGAACTGGGGTGTGCGCTGGCGCCTGGAGCCACGGCTACGCCACTGAGGCGGGCGGTGGTGCGCTATCTTTCGCGCAGAATGTGGCCGCGTTGTCCGAGGTCGTGGCCTTCGCGTTGAAGTTCAATGCGGCGTCTTTGGCCGTGATGGAGCGTCTTGGCTTCATCCGCCAGGCGCAAATCGATCGCCCGCGGGCCCGCATTGGCTGTACCGCAAGATCCTGGCCGACGGATTTCGGGAGGCATGATGCCAGGTGACCGCGTCGATTTCCGTCTTGTGCGGCTTTCCTCCTTTTCGCCCATGGTCTGGTTACCTGGTTGATGATCCGTTCTACCTGTTCTTGCAGGCGCGATGACGCGACGAGGCGGATCGGGCAGCCGTCATCGGCGAGCCGCTCCGGAGCGAACCGTGACACACCACAGGTGGGCGCCTCAGGTCTGGCTGTATCCGGTACACCGCAGCGAGCCGAAACCGGAATCACGCATGCAGGACACGTCTTACCTGGGCTTGCCGCCGACACACGCCCGAGCCGACGCCTGGCCGTCAGACCATGGCCGTGACGTGCGCCGGGACGAGAGGTCGCGTCAGTAGATGGTCAGGACCGGCCCGGTCTTGATGATGGTGCCGCTGCTGCCGCCGATGAACGCGTGGACCTTCAAATGGGCCGTGTAAAGGATGAACGTGTTCGAGACGCAAGTGGAGTTGCCAGGTCCGGTCAAGATGGTCGCACCGATGTTCTGGCTGGACCCGCTGGCGCTATACACGAGCGCGATCGCTCCCACCGAGAACGCCTTCCCGGTCTGCTTCGCGCACATGGTCACCTTCACCCGCGCGGTCCCGATTTTCTCGTATGAGCCGTAGGCGCTGACCACGTTGTCGCCTGAGATGCTCGGCACGGTGAAATCGTGCGTCCCGGAACTCGAGGAACTCGTGGCGTGCGCGGAGGTCGTGGCGTGCGCGGAGGTCGTGGCGTGCGCGGTAGCGGTCACGGACGGCTTAACCGCAGCGGAATGCGCGATTGTCGGCGAAGCCGATGGGGTCGGGGACGACGCGGGTGCACTCGTGAGCGCGGACGTCGGCGAGTCCGCGGGCGAGCCGGCCAAAGCGGCCGATGAACCGGTTGGCGCCGCCACCGCGGACGCGGCGCCCGAAGGACTCGACGAACTCCCGCCGCACGCGGCCAGGCCAGCCCCCGCGATGGCGACAGCGATGATCACAGCCGGAACCCGGCACAGCTTCATGCTCCAAAACCCTCCGTTAAGTAACCCGTGAATTACAGAAAGTCACACAAGGGACTCAAGTGTCACGATAGGTGATGGGCCCAGGGTCAGCGGCAGACTTAACCAGAAACAGAGCACTTCAGCCACGAGCCATGCCTAGGGACGCTCTCCTCT